>NZ_JADEXN010000304.1 GCF_015207075.1 Zarconia navalis LEGE 11467 | reverse complement strand
AACAACTTCACATTAACTGTATTTTGTCAACTCTCATCGAGATCGATTCCCATGTCGCGCAATCGTTCCTGAAGTTGTTGCAGTTGTTGTTGCGCCAATTGCCGTTGCTGGCGTTCGGATTCGACTTGCTGTTGCGCCAATTGCCGTTGCTGGCGTTCGGATACTGCTGCCTCTTCAGGAGTGGGAACGAGTTCGCCTGTGGGGGTGAAGTAGCGTAATTTTTCCTGGTGGATTCCCAGATACAGTTGCAATTGCGAACTCCACAGCCATCCTTGCGCGGTGGGTTCGATCGCTTCGTACTTACCATCAACGAGGGTAAACCCACAAAACTCAAAACTGTAGGGATCGAACCAGAAGTAATCGGGGGTTTTGAAAGTATTTTGATAGAGGATTTTCTTTCCGGTACGATCGACTTCTGCCGTACTTTCCGAGAGAATCTCGACGATCGCATTGGGATATTTCCCCCCCTCTTCCCACACCACCCAACTTTTTCTGAGTTTGGCATCGGTATCGAGAACCACGAAGAAATCTGGACCGCGAAAATCTCGGGCTTTGGTGCGAGTGGGGCTGTAGTAAACGCTCATATTTCCCGTGGCGTAGAAGTCGTTGCGGTCTTGCCACAGCCATTTGAGACTCATCAGTAAGATGAAGATTTGTTGGAGGTGCCGATCGCTTTCCAATTCCGGTTCGTCGCTGTAAAAATCGCCAGGTGGATAATCGTCAGGTGGATACAGTGTATCGCGCGAGTGGTCCAAGTTGGCGAGGTCTTTGGCAACGGACATGGGAGGCGAGGGCGTGGGAATATTTACGAGTTTAACGCAGAGTATCGGTGTTGCTTCGAGTTTGGATCGCTACGACTTATCTTCGAGTAACAACGCTGCAATCAACGAAGGCGTTCCCCCAATTGCCCCGATCGCGATCCACAACCCCAAATTGCGACCCTTGCGAGATGCTACAACCGCCGCAATTCCGCCAATTATCAAGTGCAACACCATTAACGGCACGATTAAACTCGAATCGATGGGTAAGCCGGGAATTGCAATCTCACTCAAAGTCTTACTCCTGTAAAGGTTTTAACATCCAAGAATTGACTATACCTCAGTATTTGTCATGGCAGGGGAGCAAGAAAGATTATTTGCTCGATTCTAGAGGATGGTGTTTTCGGTTGTTCTATAACTTTCCCGATCGCTGAAATTCACAGAATTACCACGACTGCAAAAATCATCTCTACAGACTCGATCTATATTTTTAAGATTTGCGAAATTCTAGAAAAGTATATAGCGGTACTTTTTCAGTACGTTTTATTTTAGACTCTTTCTTCATGAGTACTTCTTCACGATATTTTTGAATATCAATAAACCAATCAAATATATTTTCGAGTTGAACACCATTTTTAATAAATAAATTTATATATTTGTACATCGGTCGATAATAATATTTAAAAGAACCAATTACGCCAGAAATTTTATGATTTTCAATTATAAAATCTTTTGACAAGTCTCTCGTCACCTTGAAATTATTTTCTGAATCAACATAACCCGTTCTATAGAAGTAGGGACTGACTAAAGCGACAATGATTCTACCGTCAGTCTTCAATACTCTACACAGCTCTCTTACTGCCATTTCTATTTCAGAAAACCAGATGAGCACTAAACTCGCGACGACAAGATCGAATTGTCGATCGGGATATTGTAAGCTTCTAATATCCTGAATGGTAAACTGACCCGCTTTAACAAACTCTTTATCGATTGGCTCGGCAACATCACACGAAAAATAATTAAAGTCTTTCCGATTTTCTTTTAGATGTTTATATATCCATCCATCACCACAACCAACGTCTAGTAAATTACCTCCAGACGATTTCTCGATTAATTCAATTACATTTTTGTGTAAGCCGATTCTTCTCAAATATTCCGAATCGTAACTTTTGCTATTGACAAACTTTTCATACTCATTTAGTGAAGACTTCCAACCGCGATCGGACATAAGAATTAGAGGCTATCGATAAAGTAAATTTTACGTTCGAGTAACGAGTTCGATCGTGGCGATTTCGCTCCACAACTCCAAATTGCGACCCTTGCAAGATGCCACCGTCGCCGCAATTCCGCCGATAATCAAGTGCAACACTATCAATGGTAAAGGTTGCTAGGGCGGAGGTTAACCTGTTTCAAGCGCCACGCCATTGCTCACTTTATCCTAACGGTGTTCTGACTCAATTGCAACGATAGGACGAGGAGATCGAGTTTCCAAAGACTTTCAAAACAACTGACGAACCGAACAGCGAAAGCCCGGTAAAATCGGACTGGTCAATTCATCGCTTTCGTATAATGTCGCAACGAGTTCCAACCGGGCATTTTCGCGGCGATAAATTGCCATCGTTCGATCGAATCGATCGACAATCCAATATTCTAAAATCCCTTGCACGGAATATAACTTTAGCTTCGATTCTCGATCGCGCCGTTCGTTTTTCTGACCCGGAGATAGCACTTCCACCACCAATTCCGGCGCACCCACTAAATGTCCGGATTCATCGAGTAATTGTTCGAGGCGATCGTGGCTCGCCCAAACCACATCGGGAATCACGTTATTCGACTCGCAGAAAATGATTCCAGGCATAACAGCCGCTTGTCCCAAAGTTTCTAGCTCGGAACAGTTGTTAAATGCCGTGATAATTTTACCGCAAACAGCTTGATGCTTCCAATCTGGCGCTCGGGTCACAAATAGCTCTCCATCAATAATTTCGTAACGATTGGCACGATCGCCCTCGAATAATACCAAATCTTCCGTCGTCCACCGGATTGCGCCCACTTCTGCGGTCTGCATCAATTTCTCCTCGCCTCGATCGATAAATATTTGCTTCTATTCTAATCTCTCATTTTATCTAAACTCGCGCTTAGAAATTGATGCGTTGGGTTTTCAATCCCTTTGCGCAATTCTTGCAGCTTTCTCAAGCGATACGTTACCTCATCGTATTCATTTTTATCGATATGTTCGGTGAGCTTTTCTAAAAGGCGATCGCTTTTTAGCGCAACCGCTTCGAGAAAAAAAAGTCGAAATTGACTGCGATCGATCTCATTTAATTCCACAACGGGTAAGTGTTCGATTTCACCATCAATTTCAAGAGGATGTTCGATCGATTTTCCGATTTTAGAAAAGTGCGATCGGGCAAGCCACTCAATACTTTTGACATTGGCAGGTACTTCCGCTGCCGGAGTGGGGTAAACCTCATTCACCCTTTCGATTTCGCCCATTTCGTCTGCGAGGCGCACCGTGGCTTCTTGCAATTGTTCCTCGTCCGATTGCAGATCGGGTCAGGGTAACATTCAGCATGGATTCGGTCATTTGATTTACTCCTGTATTGAGATCGGTCAACATCTGTGGGATGGAATGAGATGCGCCACAATCCTCTCTTCACCCCATTTCATCTCACATCCGGTATAGCAAACAGTGGGAGTATTACGATCGCGCGGTTGAATAAGGAGGAAAACTAATGCGCAAATACATCATATTTCGGGCCGACAAACGCCAACCCGGTTGGAAAGAACGGAAGCTGCAACATACCCAAGGACTCACCCGCATCCTCGCCGAACATTTTGACTCCTCCAATAAACCCATTCCCGAACCGGGATATCGACCCCCAGAATTTGTTCGTGTGGAGGCACTGCACGACTCATCCCAACACGGTACAAGTACTCATTACCGACCGGGGGATTGGGAGGTGACGCGAGTGGAAACCTATACGCCGGAGATACCGATGGGAGAGTTCGATATGGTGGTGATTTGCCACTGCCAGTACAATCCGATCGATGCGCCCTTGAAACCAATGCCCGAACGTCAAGTTTCGATCGACTCTTTTGGTGGTGACGAAGTTGCCTACGCGGAATGGCGGGTCATCCCAAAAAGAACCCATTGAGCAAACGTAAGAGATGTTCTAGGCAATAACAGACCTACCGTAGGGGTCAACGGTCGTTGACCCCTACCAACATCTCTTTACTGTGGGAGATATTTTATTTAGGCAGACTACTCTTGCAACAGTCGCCAAAAGCGTTCGTCTTCCCCAATCGGCACGAAATCGGGATCGGTGCGGGCTTCTTCGCGATAGCCCGAATCGAGATCGATCGCCCGTTTCAAGTTCCCCAATGCCGATCTCACTTGACCTTGCAAGGCGTAACAAACGGCTTTATTGTAATGGGCGGCAGCATAATCGGCGTGCAACTCGATCGCCCGATCGAAAGAGGCAATCGCATCTTCATCCCGTTCGAGTTTGATCGACACGTAGCCGCGATAGTTCCAGGCTTTATGAGAATCGGGGTTAAATTCTACCGCCTTATCGAACGATTCCGCCGCCTCTTTGAAGCGTTCCAACACCTGCAATGCCATGCCGCGATTCAGCCATGCCGTGGCGTTATCCGGCTGCACTTGCACCGCCTTGTCAAACGACTCGAACGCCGCCTCCGATTGTTGCAACTTCCCTAAGATTACCCCCCGATCGACCCAAGCTTGATAGTAACTCGGTTCGATTTCGAGGGCTTTATCAAAAGAGGCGATCGCATCTTCGTGACGTTTCATCCGCCCCAATGCCATGCCCCGATTGAACCAGGCTTTATAATCTTCGGGATGGGCTTTAATGGCTTTATTAAACGCGGCGATCGCCCCTTCGTAGCGTTTCATTTCCTTGAGGGCTAAGCCCCGATGGTACCAACTTTCGGCATCCTCCGGTTCCATTGCCAGGACTTTATCGAAAGCTTCAATGGCAGTTTCGTAGCGCTGCATCTCCCACAGTGCCTTCCCTTTGGCGCGCCACAAGCCAGAACGTTCCGGCTGCAATTCCAATGCCCGATCGTATTCGGAAATGGCCTCTTCGTAGTCTCCCAGGGAAAACGCCCGATCGCCCCGTTCGATATAATCGTCGGGATTCAGAAACAGGCGGGGATGATTCGATTGCAACCGTTCCACCGGTTCGGCGATCGCTTGCACTTTTTCGAGGACTTCCCCTAACGCCGACTCGGTAATCTCCGTAGCGGAAATCTCGCCTAATTTCTCCAAAATCTTCCCTTTCTCCTCTCGGGCATCGGTTTGCACCTGTTCGAGTTGTTCGGTGAGGGTTGATTCGAGTTTATCGATATTTGCCAGGAGGGAATCTTTGCGGGTGCGAATGGCCGATCGCAACTCAGAAAATTCGCTGCTAGCATCGTCTTGGAGTTGCTTGAGACTGCCTTCGGTTTGGGTTTGTTGGGTTTGCAGTTGGGCGTTGGATTTTTCCACCCGTTGGGCTAACTCTTTTTCCAGTTCTAGGACATGTTGCAACGCCCGATCGAGTTGAGTTTGAATTTGCGATTGCGATTGCGATAAAGCGGCGGGAATTTCCACACCCAATCGAGTCAATTCTGCTAATGCTTCATCTTTTTGCAGGTGGGCGTTCTGTTCTGCGGCGGCTTTAATTTCAGCAAATTGGGGAGCGAATTCCGATTCGAGTTGGGCGAGATTGTTTAAGCTTAAATCTCGTTGAGTTCGCGCTTCTTGTTGCAAGGCTTCCAAACGTTCTAAGAATTCTTCTTCTAACTGGTGGAAGGTTTGCAAAACCGAGTCTTTCTTTTGATAAATTTCTCCTTCTAACGCTGATAGTTTGGGCGTAAATTCTTCTGCCAAATTTTGCAAATTTTCCAGGCTCGTTTCCTGCTGTTTCTGAACTTCTACTTGCAAGTTAGAAAGGCGGGCAGCAAAATCAACACCCGATCGCTCGATTTCTCGGAGGGCTTCATCTCGTTTTAGGGCAACGTCTGCCTGGAGTTGAGACAGTTGCGGGGCAAACTCGGCGCTTTGGGCTTCTAGGTTTTGGAGAACGCTCTCTCGCTGTTTGTGGGCGTTGGCTTGGAGATCGAACAGTTGACTATCGAAGTCAGTTTGCGATCGCTCTAAATGCTTGACAAATTCTTCTTTTTGTGAGTCGTATTCTTCTTTTAATTGTTCCAGTTGGGGGGTCACTTCGGCGATCGAACTTTCTAATTTTTCGAGAACTGTCTCTTTTTTCTCGATCGCTTCTTCTTGCAGTTGCGACAGTTTGGGTGCAAATTCTTGACTGAGACTTTCGATATTTTTTAGAACCCGAGTTTGGGTTTCTTCCGCTTCCGTTTGCAGGTGATGGAGGTGCGGTTCAAATTCTTTGCTGAGGGTTTCCCAATCTCCAAAAATTTCGTCTTTGCGATCGACGAGTTCGGTGTGAACTTGAGAAAATTGGGGAGCTATTTCTGCTTTTAAAGTTTCTAGATGTTCGAGGATTTCTCCTTCTCGTTTTGTCGTGCGGTCGCGCAATCCTTCAAGTTCTGTAGCAAAGTTAGATTCGAGGGTTTCCAAGGCATTGCGGGCATCGGCAACCTGGGTTTGAAGTTCGAGAACCGCTTGTTGTTTCGATTCGGAAAGTTCCCCTACCACATGGGATAAACCCGATCGCTTCGCATCAATATCATCTTCAAACGCGCTGGCTTCGCGATCGAGTTGGGAGGTGAGTTTTTCCGTATCTTGGAGGATGCCGCGCACGTCGCGATGGGCG
>NZ_JADEXN010000303.1 GCF_015207075.1 Zarconia navalis LEGE 11467 | reverse complement strand
CCCCCACGCTACCACTCGCCCGGATATTCCCCTCCACGGCTTAGCGATGCTGGAGTCGTCGATGCCCGACGGTTTGGCTACCATTGCTCAACTCAAAGAAAAAGGACATCCCGTTGCCTACGTCGGCGATGTGGTGGGGACGGGTTCCTCCCGCAAATCGGCGATTAACTCCCTGCTGTGGCACATTGGCGACGATATCCCCTTCGTCCCTAACAAGCGCGCCGGGGGGTATATTCTAGGAGGTGCGATCGCCCCGATTTTCTTCAACACCGCCGAAGATTCCGGCGCGTTGCCCATCGAATGCGATGTCACCAAAATGGAAACCGGGGATGTCATCACCATCCATCCCTATAAAGGCGAAGTCACCAACGCCGCCGGGGAAGTGATTTCCACCTTCAGCCTCAAACCCGATACCATCGTTGATGAAGTGCGCGCCGGCGGCCGAATTCCCCTCCTCATCGGGCGCAGCCTCACCGACAAAACCCGCGAAGCCCTCGGACTGGGAATCAGCCCCATCTTTACTCGCCCCACAATGCCTGCCGATACCGGCAAAGGCTTCACTCTGGCGCAGAAAATGGTGGGCAAAGCCTGCGGACTTCCCGGCGTTCGTCCCGGAACCTCTTGCGAACCGGCAATGACCACCGTGGGTTCCCAGGATACCACCGGCCCGATGACCCGCGACGAACTCAAAGAACTCGCTTGCCTCGGGTTTAGCGCCGATTTGGTGATTCAGACTTTCTGCCACACCGCCGCCTATCCCAAACCTGTCGATATCAAAACCCATCAGAGTCTGCCCGACTTCTTCGCCCAACGGGCCGGGGTGGCCCTGCGTCCGGGAGACGGCATCATCCACTCCTGGCTGAACCGGATGCTGATGCCCGATACCGTGGGGACTGGCGGCGACTCCCACACTCGCTTCCCCTTGGGGATTTCCTTCCCGGCCGGTTCCGGGTTGGTGGCGTTTGCGGCGGCGTTGGGGGTGATGCCCTTGGATATGCCCGAGTCGGTATTGGTCAAGTTTACCGGCGAGTTGCAACCGGGTATTACCTTGCGAGATATCGTCAATGCCATTCCCTACGTTGCCATCCAAAAAGGATTGCTGACGGTGGAGAAACAGAATAAGAAAAATGTCTTCTCCGGGCGGATTATGGAGATGGAAGGTCTGCCTGATTTGAAGCTGGAACAGGCATTTGAGTTGACCGATGCCACTGCCGAACGGTCTTGTTCCGGTTCGACGATTAAACTCAGCGAAGACACCGTTGCCGAGTATTTGCGATCGAATGTTGCCCTGCTCGAAAATATGGTGGCGCGGGGTTATAGCGATGCCCGGACGATTATGCGGCGGGTGGCGAAAATGAAGCAATGGCTGGCAAATCCGGAATTGATGACGGCGGATGAAAATGCCGAATATGCCGATACCATTGAGGTGAATTTAAGCGAAATAAAAGAGCCAATTGTCGCCGCACCTAACGATCCGGATAATGTTAAGTTAATGTCCGAATGCGTGAACGACAAAATTGATGAAGTATTCATCGGTTCTTGTATGACTAATATCGGTCATTATCGCGCAGCGGCGAAGATTTTAGAAGGGGCGGGAACCGTCAAAGGTCGCCTCTGGATTTGCCCCCCCACTCGGATGGACGAACAGCAATTGCGCGAAGAAGGAATATACGGCATTTTTGCCGCCGCCGGGGCACGTACGGAGATGCCGGGATGTTCGCTATGTATGGGGAATCAAGCCCGCGTGGAAGATGGGGCGACAGTGTTTTCTACCTCCACCCGCAACTTCAACAATCGCATGGGTAAAGGGGCGCGAGTTTACCTCGGTTCTGCTGAACTCGCGGCGGTTTGCGCGCTGCTAGGACGCATTCCCACGGTGGAAGAGTACATGGAGATTGTCAAGGAGAAAATCGACCCGTTTGCCTCGGATTTATACCGCTATCTCAACTTCAATGAAATGGATGGATTTGAAGATGAAGGGCGGGTAATTGCGTTGGAAGATATGCCCAAGATTGAGGATATTTTGGGTATGCCGGTTGGGGCGAAGTAGTTAAGAGTGAATAGGGCAGGTAGGTTACTTACCTGTCCTACTTTTGGAATCGTCTAGAAACTGCAATCAGTTCTGCCCCTTCAACTTTGACCGTAGATGAATCCTTCCTTGTAAAAGCTATATCACCCACAAATGAGACATCAGCTTGTGGTGGAATTGTAATTCTGACTACAGAATATCCTTTATAAGATATCGTGTCGAATTTTGCTAAAACATCATTTTTTAAAGGTTTTGAAAGATTTGAGTTGAGAATTGCGTTTGTTAAAATTTTCACATAATCCTCAATTTTCTTATTTTGAATTTTTGCTTCTCGATCGATTCCCACAACATATCGCTTATTAATTTCAATTGGATGTATTTCATCTAAGCTCTTAATTCTATCAGAATCTTTGAGACAGTCAGCAACACCAATATGAATATAGCCATCTGACTCTGGTCCTACATTTGCAATTCCACATATAGTTTTAATAATTTGTTCAATTAATTTTTTATTGAGCGACCGATTTTTTGATAGGTTGAGTAAACCTTGCTTACATTCATATCTCGAAGTTTCCATACGAGAACGAAGCAAAGAATTTTTAAAAGCTATCGCTAGTTCTGAACCAGATCCAAGAGCAGATGGTTCTTGCTTCAAAAAATAATCTTGAATCAATCCTTTTGTTTTATTAATGTTCTTTTTTCGATCGGAAACTTTCGTATGACGACGAGCTATATTCAGTGTGTTCTGAAGATTTTTTAGAGATTGCATAATTTCAGTGGGGTCACATGGTGTAAGTTCCTGATTAATTATCAAATCAAAAAACGCCATAAATATCGTGTAGAAGGCTTGTGGAATTGGATTTGTGCCTCTTGGATTAACAATATGCAACAGGCACTTATATTCTTGGCTATATAATTCTATAGTTTCTTGAAGAGTTGAAAATGTCTTAATAATATCCTGCTGGAGTCGATCTGATGTATATACAGCCAAAGATGCTTCGATCTCTTTACACTGTTTTGTATTTAAGTCATACAAATTATTTAAATGTTCTTGATTTCTTTTTAGAGGTTCATGAAGAAGTATAGAAGCTGCAAGATCTGCAATCATATCTTCATCTTCACTATCTCGCAATTTCGGGGCACTTAAAATTCCTTGTTTGCACCAGAGTGTATCTTCTGCCGGAACTCCATATCCTTGATTGGACTTACCCGAGTTAATACTAATTTCTGGCATCTCATATAGATTTAAGATATCTGGCGAAACATCTCCTCGCAATTCAATAGCAATTTTTCGCACAACTTCTGCAAATGCTGTGGTTACGCCAGCTTGTCTTTTGTCTTGATTGCTTAAATGTTTTCCACTTGAGTTAATTCGACCAAACACTTCTGTGATATCATCCTCTTCCATTGCCGTATAAATTGTCACTGCTAGCTGATAATCCAAAATTTCAGCACATTCTTGAGGAGAAAGCTTAGATATTTCTTTGTTGAAAGCAATTATTTCTGCATTTGCTAATTGATTTGCATATGAAAACTCTGACAAATTAAAATATTTATTATCGAAGCTAAACAAATTTTCAATAAATCCTAAAATAGCATTGAGACGTTGCATCCCGTCTATTATTTCATATTTACCACTGCCATGAACTTTTGGACGTTCGGCTAGTAAAATTAGTGGAATAGGATATCCTTTTAAGATACTACCTATTAGTCTTTGCTTCTCTATCTCTGTCCAAACGAGCTTTCTTTGATACTTTCGATTTACTAATAAATTACCAGACCTATAAAGTCGATAAGCTTCTGTCACTGTCATTCCACGAGGTACAATATTCATTATTATTGTTAAGTGAGTAGATATTTATTATCAAATATCATACGCCCAAAAAATAATTAATAATATTAATTTTTGAGTATAAACTCTTACATAATACAAATCTAATAATTCACAATTACTCCACAATTGAAAATGAAGAACTGCGGCGATCTCTTAACTAAAATAGACCTTCCTATCAGTCAACTATTCGCTCGTTTCGGGTGGGCACTGGCGGTGATCGCCCGTCACATGGATGTCAATTAGGTGACCATTACCGGATCGACGGAAGTGGGACACCTGATTATGGAAGCAGCCGCGAAAAGAAACCTCAAGCGGGTTTGCAAAATCGTTGCATAATCAAAATAAGACTCTGAGGGAAACTTTCATATGCAAATCACGCTCGAAATTCCCGATCGCATTGCCACTCAGCTTGCAGGCGATCGCGAAACCCTAACCCAAAGATTCCTCGAACTTGTCGCCATCGAAGCTTATGAAAAAGGCTTAATTGGTGCGGGGGAAGTCGGACAACTGCTGGGCTTCACCTCCCGCTGGGAAACCTATGATTTCCTCGATCGCGAGTGCGCCGAACCGCCTTATACTGAATCCGATCTAGACAGCGATCGAATCGCACTGCAAGAACTGCTGGATTGATAATGCTCGTTGTTTCTAATACCTCTCCGATTTCTTATCTAGTCGTTATCGAGCAAATCGATCTTCTGGCTCGTCTTTTTGAACGTATCTTTATTCCAGAAGTCGTTCGGAATGAACTTGCCGCACCAAAAGCCCCACCTGTTGTTCGTCAGTGGATTGCTTCTCCTCCTTCTTGGCTAATTGTCCAGGCTAGCCCAATTCAGAACGAGCCAGATTTGCAAAGATTAGATGCAGGAGAACGTGCAGCGATTTTGCTCGCAGAGAGTTTACAAGCCGACCTTATTCTGCTAGACGACCTTGCTGCTCGTCGTCTGGCAACTCATCGCGGGCTAGCTATTACCGGTGTTTTGGGGATTTTAGACCGTGCTGCGGGTCAGAACTGGATCGATTTTTCAACGACAATCGATCTGCTCAGACAAACGAACTTTCGTACCTCTACAGCACTCGTGCAAGAACTACTACAAAAACACGCGAAGTGACTCAAGTTTGATGAAAGGCGACCGCGCCTTAAATTCGATCGCCCTTTTTGTTTACTCTTTCTCCGATTTAGATTAGACATCTCCACACCCATGCATCTTGCCCGTATTTTCGACATCGAACTTCCCATCTTTCGAGGACGCGGGGATCGGTTCTTCCATCGCCACTTCGATGTGCTAATCTCTCGATAAAACGAGTTGGGATGTCGTATCGATGATTAAACTGTATGGTGGCGCGCGCAGCAGAGCGACGATCGTCCGCTGGTATCTTGAGGAACTTGACGCACCCTACGAATTCGTACTTCTGGATATGCAAGCGGGAGAACATCTCAAACCAGAGTTTCTGGAAATTAACCCCATCGGCAAAGTCCCGGCGATCGAAGATGGAGACTTCAAACTGTGGGAATCCGGGGCGATTTTGCTGTATCTAGCCCACAAGTACGCTCGGATGCCAGAGTCGTTAACCGAACAAGCCACCATCATCCAGTGGGTGCTCTTTGCTAATGCAACCCTCGGCCCCGGCATTTTTGTCGAAGCCACTCGCGAGCGGGAAAAAGACCGCCTGCTGGCTCCCCTGAATGCCATTCTTGCATCCCAACCCTATATGCTCGGCGATCGCTTCGGCGTGGTGGATGTCGCCGTCGGCTCGATTTTGGCCTACATTCCCATCATGCTCCAACTGGACTTAAGCGATTATCCAGCAGTGGTGAAATACATCGAAGGCATCCAGGCCCGTCCGGCGTATCAGAAAGCCATGCAAGGACGTTAGTTTTGAATTCGGAGGCGCAAAAGCGCGGAATTGGGGAGAATATTGAATAGGACTGACGCAATGGCTCCCCCGAAGAGGGCGCGCTTCGTTAGCTAAGCCATGCGCGACAGCGCTATAGCCATGCGTGAGGGCTATAGCATTTGGAAGTCTAAGTTTCGTTGGACTCATAATTAATCGCTCAAATGCTTTGCCCCTCTCGGTCACTGAGCTTGTCGAAGTGCCCCATCCCCCCAGCCACCCCTTCGGTTTGGTTCGGTTGTTGCCAATGTTGAAAAACGAAAGATGCCGATACTCTGGTAGTAGCGATCGAGATATAGGCTTTTCAAACAAATTGCGAAAACTTGTAAGGGTCGCGCTCTCGTGTCATTGACTCCTACATCTGGTTCGCAACAGTTTTGAAAACCCTATATTTGCCGTATCATTCCGGCAAACCCTCAAAAGATGGTACCAAGCTAACGCGCATCTAAATTGAATCATTTAGCACCTGAAACCTTCCACTGGCTTGGGTTGCTCGATCGAATTCAATGCGCGATCGCTTCAAGAACCGAGCGAAGGGTTTGTGGAAACAGAATAGATCGCATTGCAGCAGAACGATCGAGCGAGATAGATGTATTCCCCATATAAATCGGACGCACGAACGAAATTAAAGCCACATCGGAGCAATATTGGGGCTAACTTAAGGTTACAAAGGGGGTCAATCGGAGTGGTTCGACAGCAAGTAGAATCGATCGAGAGTCTTCCCACCTTAAGTGAAATTTTGGCCCGCTCGGAAGCTGAGCCGAAAATCTCCCTCACCGAGGAACCCAAACCGCTG
>NZ_JADEXN010000302.1 GCF_015207075.1 Zarconia navalis LEGE 11467 | reverse complement strand
CCAAAATCGTGGCCAGATATAGCGCCCCCCACACTTCATCGATCGCTAATTGGACGAATTCTGAGGAGTCTACTGGCAGTTGGTAGGTCATTCCCTCAGGAAAATTGGGGGAAAGTTGCTCCATTTTGGCTTTGACGGCGGCGGCAACTTCGAGGATATTGGCCGTGGAGAGTTTGACGATACCCAACCCCACCGCCGGTTTGCCCTTAAAGCGGACGAACGATCGCTCGTCTTCTGCGCCAATTTCCGCCCGGCCGATATCTTTGAGGCGAATTTGGGTGCCGTTGGGAGTTGTTCGCACCACCAAGTTTTCGTACTCTGCCGGGGTTTGCAGTTGCCCCAAGGTGCGCACGGGATATTCGGTGGCATCCCCTTCCACCCGGCCGCTGGGCAGTTCGACATTTTCCCGCCGCAGGGCATCTTCCACTTCTAATATGGTCAGGTTGCGTGCTGCCAATCGTTGGGGATCGATCCACAACCGCATGGCGTAGCGGCGTTCTCCCCCGATGATGATGTTGCTGACACCGGGAACGGTTTCGAGGGCATCGACGACAAAGCGATCGGCATAATCGCTTAATTCCAGGTTGGAAATGCTGCCATCTTCGGAATAGAGGCTGAACCACATGATGGGGGAGGCATCTCCCGATCGCTTGCGCACCACCGGGGATTCCACCTCGTCGGGCAATTGTCCCACGGCTTGGGCGACGCGAGAACGCACCTCCTGGGCCGCTATGTCAATATCGCGATCGAGATCGAACTGGACGGTAATCGAACTTACCGATTCCCGACTTTCAGAGGTGAGGGTTTTAATCCCTTCCACCCCATTAATTTGCGCTTCTAAGATTTCGGTAACTTCCGTTTCCACGGTGCGGGGGTTCGCGCCGGGATAGGTGGTGGAGACGCTGACGACGGGGGGGTCGATGCTGGGAAATTCTTTAACCGGGAGGCGGGTGTAGCCAACCAGTCCCACCAGGACGATCAGAATCGAGCAGACGGCGGAGAAAACGGGGCGTTTGATGAAAAAGTCGGTAAACATAAACCGGCATGAAGAGGGGAGGAGACGCTGTAGGGGCGAGCATTTGAGCGATAAATTATCGGCAAAACGAGTCGAGATGCCTATAGTTTCAGCCCTAAAAGTCCGTATAGTTCGGTTGGGTTGGGTTGGGTTTCTCAACCCAACTTACATCGATCGAGTTTTGTCACTCAGTCAACTCACGCAACAGAAAAGTCCGTCAAGGCTCGTTCCCGAGGATGCTGAAATCCCAACACAATATCGCTTTGAGGAATTCCGGCTTCTAACAAATCCCGCGTCACGCCATCTTCTGTCAAATCCTCTTCGACCCAAACCTTATCATTGCACAGACGAATGTAAACCGTGCTTCCACAAGTTCTGCCAGTTGTATCCCAACCCACCTGCAACCAAAAGTAATGGTCGCGAACCTCATCGAATGCAATAAAAGGTTCAACATCGGGCGATGGCTGTTCTCGATCGAATTCATAGTAACGAGTCAGGATCGCCTTAACAATTTCACGATATTTTACGAGTTTATCCATCGAACAATAACCTCCCGATCGATATCAACAATAATTAGCTGAATATTTAACTCTTTGATGACAAATTCGATCGCCTCCTTGAGAAAAAAACTGCGATAAATATCGCTGTTAATTGCGAGATAAACCGTAGCTTCGGGAAATATCTGAGACAAATACAATCTGTAAAGAATATATTGACCGATCGCTGCCTCAAAATCCCGAACTCGTGAAGCACCTAAAAAGCTTTTGACCTCAACAATAATCTGTTTGCGATCGCGCTCGGCGGCAAACATAGTCTCTGCTGCTAAATCTGCGTAGAGCTTAATTTCCTTAAACTTAATTTGATATGTATCGCGGGTAATCCTCCAACCATCCTTGATTAAGGCACTCCTAACCCGATCGTGGTAAAGATCCTTCGCTGGCATAGGGTCGGTTATCGTTTTCACTATTGTAAAGTGAATTTAGCCACCTCAGAGCTGGGAAGAATATCGATCGAAGCTGACCTCTCGATCGTCTGTGAAGATAAATACGATCGCCCCTCACACTCTCGCATCTACCATTACCATATTCATTAGAGAATCTCGGCTACCCCCGACACAAGGGGACGCGCACGGGGGCGCTACCCCGACGACGATTGCCACGCCCAGAAGCCATCTACAGGTAACTTCAAACGATGAGAAATCCCCAGGATATGGAAGACCTGCTCGATGAGATGTACAACGCCTTTACGCCCACGCCTTTGCTACCGGGAGATCCGGCGTATGTAGACTGTCGGGCGGTGCGGGGGGATGAGGATGTGGTGAAGGATTTGGGGCGAACGGTACGGCGATCGCAACAATTCACCTATCAGTTATATTCTGGGTATCGCGGATCGGGGAAAACCACGGAACTCTATCGCCTCCAGAAAGACTTGGTAGAACGAAACCACGTCGTCGTCTACTTTGCGGCGGATGAGGAAGATATCAGCGTTCAGGATGCTCAATATACCGATATTCTCCTCGCCTGTACCCGTCATCTGCTGCGGGAACTGGAGAATGCCAATCCCGAACCCGTTCTCAACTGGTTTAAAGGGCGACTCCGGGATTTGCAGGATGTGATGGTGACGGAAATTGACATCGAGAAGGTCAATTTGGAAGTGGGGTTGAAGGAGTTTGCCAAACTCACCGCAGCAGTTCGGGCGGAACCGGGACAGCGACAGAAGATTCGGGAACGCATCGAACCCCACACGGAAACCCTCATCCAAGCGCTCAATGCCTTTATTGCAGATGGCAGGAACCATTTGCCCGAGAAAACGAAACTGCTGGTGATTGCCGACAATCTCGATCGCATCGTGCCGATTTTCCGGGATAACGGACGCAGCAACCACGAGGAAATTTTTCTCGATCGCCACGAGCAACTGAAGGCGCTTAATTGCCATATTATCTATACGGTGCCAATTTCCCTGGTCTATTCCCGGTGGGCGACGGAACTCAAAGATAACTACGGTATTCCCCAAGTGCTGCCATCGATTATGGTGCGTCGGGAAAATAACGACCCCTACGAGAAAGGCTTGGATATCCTGAAAAAAATCATTTGTCTGCGGCTGCCATCGAGTTTGAAAGATTCCCTGGTGCCGAATGTGTTTGAGTCCGAGGCAATCCTCCAGGAACTCTGCCTGATGAGTGGCGGCTACGTGCGGGATTTGGTGCAGTTGATGCAGGAAGCGATTACGAAGACAGATGCGCTGCCGATTCGAGGACGGGCAGTGCAACGGGCGGTAGATGACTTGCGGGACGTATACCGACGGGCGGTGGAAGAAGACCAGTGGGAGGTACTGCGAGAGGTGCATCAGTCGAAGGAAATCGACAACGACAAAGTGCAGCGCAGTTTGCTCTTTAGTCGCTGCGTGTTGGAGTATCGCTATTTTGACGACAATGGCGATAAGCAGACTTGGTACGATGTCCACCCCGTATTGTGGAAGGAGTTGTGATGCCAGAACAACCGTGGGAAAACGAGTTTGAAAGTTTCGATCGTTGGAATCCAGACACCGCAGAAGTTCTCGACGATCTATTGCGGGCATTGCGACGGAAGAAGGGATTTGGTCTGTTTTTCGTCCAGTGCAATCCCGCCCAGGGAACGCGGGTAATCAACGCGATTCAGAAGCGTTTTCCCCAGAAGCGGCTGGTGGAGTTCGAGTTAAATCGGCAGAGTGAGACGCTGTATGGAGAGTTGCTAGAGCGTTACCAGGGGGAAAAGTTTGAGATTGCTTGCGTGACGGGAGTGGAACAGGCGTTGTATGCATACGAGGATACGAAGCGGCTGGCGGGGTGGAGTTCGGAAGAGATTTATAACTACAGTTGGAAGGGGTTGCCGCCGTTGTTGGGTCATTTGAATCGGCAGCGCGAGGCGTTTGAAGCGAATTTACCGATTGCGTTAATCTTTTTGGTTCCCAGTTTTGCGATCGATTATTTCGTCCAACGCGCCCCGGATTTCTTTGATTGGCGATCGGGATTTTTTAAGTTTGTTGAGAGCAAAGAAGATATACGGAAGGCTTGTCAAGAGTTGGTGGGTAAGGAGTACGAAGAGTATTTAAGTTTAACGTCAGAGGAACGAATAGAGAAGATTTTAGAAATTAAAGATAAAATCATTCTGCTAGATGCATCAGACTACGAACGAAAGTCTGATTTATTGCGAGAGCAAGGTCTACTGTTTGAAAGTGATGGTGATTCTAGTCGAGCTTTAGATTGTTACGATAGAGCCATAGAAATTAAACCTAACTATTACTATGCTTGGCATAGTCGAGGGAATATACTTATTAATTTAGAGCGATATGAAGAAGCCATTGAGAACTACGATCGTGCTTTAGAAATTGAACCCAATCATCTCAAAACTTGGAAAAATCGAGGATCGGCGCTTATTAATTTAGAGCGATATGAAGAAGCCCTTGAGAGCTACGATCGTGCTTTAGAAATTGAACCAGGTGCTTACCTTTTTTGGATGTTTCGAGGTGATGTGCTCAGTTTAGGGAGATATGAAGAAGCCATTGAGAGCTACGATCGGGTATTAGAAATTAAATCCAACTATCACTATGCTTGGCGAAGAAAAGGTTTTCTTTTTTATCAACTCGGAAAGTTTAAAGAAGCTTTAATTTGCTTTGCTAAGGTTACGAAAATTCAGCCTAGTGAGGATAGAGTATGGAATAACCAAGGATATTTAGCTCTCGTTCAATATTCCTATGGTTTGCAACCTATTTATGAAAAACCCTTGCTCATTCGTCAAACTCAAGATTGCAGTGATGGTCAGAATATTCTAGAAATAGACTTAGACCTCTGCGAAAAATCGCTTCAGCTATTCGATACGGCTTTAAATCTTGACTCTAAACTTACCTTAGCTTGGGCAAATCGAAGCTTTCCAGCTTACTATCTACAACAGTACCAATCTGCCCTCCAAAACTGCGATAAAGCCCTCAAAATCGACCCAGAAAATGAAGAAGAAAGGAACGAAGTTATCTACACGAATCGCGGCTGCATTCTCCTCAAACTCCATAACCCAACTGCCGCTCTCAAAGACTTTACCAAAGCCCTCGAAATTGACCCCAAACTTGATGAAGCTTGGATCGGTCATGGAACTGCCCTTTACCAACTCGAACGCTATCCCGAAGCCATCGATAGCTTCACGCAAGCCCTCAATCTAAACCACCCCCTCGCCCAAACTAATCTGATGCTAACTCGACAACATCTCGAATCGTAATGTTCGGAAATGCGATACTCAAATGAGGCGTGACGACGGATTTTTAAATCTAGTTTAGAATTGAATCGATCGCCGTCTAATGCATCTTATGCTAACATTATCTTGCATTGCTCGAAAATCCAATTAACCACTGCAAATAATTTATCTAAATCTTGAATTGTATAAAACCTTCGATTGCGAGTAAAATAGCTTCCATTTAGCTTCCCAAACTGCCATACACCACCATTCGAGACAATCCCAAAGACATCTTGTTCTGGCTTCTCATTTAGGCGTTGCGCTGCCACCATTTCTGCCATACACTGCGCCCATCCTGCTTCAAAGTTATCTTGCTTCGCCTCTATGAGTACGAAGAAGGGCTTATCGAAGACAAATTTACCGAGGGGCGACTTTTTGGCTAAGATGTACTCGGGAAAGCCCGATAGATTTTCATCGTAACTGAGCGCTTGATGACTCCATAGAATAAATTGAGTGCGATAGCTTTTCCAAACTTCTTTGAGAACGGGATAAATTAAGTTTTCGCAGATGGCAAATTCTGAGTTATTCACCATCCCGTCTTCCATCGTAATTTGTAAGTCTTCGCGAAAGTAGTCGGAAATTTCAAACTCGGTTTCGATAATGAAATCTTCTTCGGTGTAGGTAATTTGAAATTCCTGGAGAACCGAGCCGATGGTTTTGTAAGAGCTAAAAGGCATCGTTCCCTCCCGAATCATTTGGGGTTAGGTCGGCAGTTGGGGAGTCGTTATAGGGTGGGCAGCGTTAGCCGATTCAACCACAATTCAACATCGATCTGCTGCCCACCATCAGAAACTATAAAACTTTGCTGTTAGGTGGGCATTTTAATGAGTCGCAACGTGAAATTTCAATTCTCGCAACTGCCCACCCTACAACTTGCTATCTCCAGAACTTGAAATCGCTTTAAACAGATAAACTTCTCCCTGCTTAATCATCTGCCATCGCTGCATCGAGGTTCATCTGAGCAACATCGGCAGCGTACTCCTCGTCCTCTGTTTCTTCGTGTTGCGAGTAAAATCGCTCCAGTTCTTCCTGAATCAGAAAGTGTTGGTAGTGCCGTAAAGCTATTTCTAGAAGTTGCGATCGCACCATACCGGTTCGCTCTTCTAGGTTCCTCAGCAGCTTAGCA
The DNA here is from genome assembly GCF_015207075.1 of Zarconia navalis LEGE 11467. Classification (GTDB taxonomy): domain Bacteria; phylum Cyanobacteriota; class Cyanobacteriia; order Cyanobacteriales; family Geitlerinemataceae; genus Zarconia; species Zarconia navalis. The sequence goes on along the minus strand of NZ_JADEXN010000302.1, from coordinate 155 downwards.
TCAATTGTGGCTGATATATTTGTTTTCATTTTTGCCACCTTTAGATTCAGTAGTATACTCTATCCTACCTAAAGTCAGATAAAAAATAAGTCAGGAAATTGCATTGTATAGTTTTCCGGTAAGCCGTTATTCGTGTTGGGGTTTAATGTTTACAT
>NZ_JADEXN010000301.1 GCF_015207075.1 Zarconia navalis LEGE 11467 | reverse complement strand
ACTCAGGGGGATGCGTTGCCCCGTTACGCTTGGCTGCGCTTGCCGGTTCGATCGCAACTGCGGGCGATCGCCGGTTCTACCGGTTGTACGGTGTGGATAAAAACCGGTCATCTCGCTCATCCTGAGTTGTTAACCGCACCATCTCATTCTCTATAAAAAACCTAAAAAAAACCGCAGTTTTCCCGACGATCGCCGACAATACGATCGCATGAGTCCCCAATTGGAGAAATATTCGTGCAAGATATTGAAAATTACTATCAAGTTTCCCCGCAACTGGCAACCTCGGGACAACCGAGTCGATCGCAATTTCAAGAGATTGCCGATGCTGGTTATACCGCCGTTATCAATCTGGCTATGCCGACATCGGATAATGCGATCGCCGATGAAGGGGCGATCGTTACCGAAACGGGAATGGCATATTTCCATATTCCCGTGGTTTGGGAAGCGCCGAAACTCGAAGAAGTTCGCCTCTTTTTTGGCATGATGCAGTCCTTAGAAAATCGAAAAATTTGGGTGCATTGTGCCAAAAATATGAGAGTTTCGTGCTTTGTTTATTTGTGGCAGAAATACGTTTTAAACTTGCCCGAATCTGATGCGCGCTATCCCATGAATCAAATTTGGCAGCCGGAAGGTGTATGGGAAAAGCTCTTGGGCGATGCAGAAAAAAAATTTGGTTAAAAACTGAAGGGAAGATCGAGCTGGTTTTCGACTAAAATAGACCCATAAATAAAATAGTCGATCGCAAATTTAATCGAAAAAAAAACTTTTGACATTGAGATCTAGAGTGAGAAAAGAATACATCTCCTCGTGCTAAGAGTCATTTTTTGAACTAGCCACTCTTCGGGAGGAGAATTCTAGTTTCCATGTCTATAAAGTCTTCTGGACCCATCAATCAAATTTTGGCGGCTTTACCCCACTCCGAGTACCAGCGTCTGATTCCCCATCTCGAAGAGATACCCCTCACTGTTGGTAACGTTCTCTACGAACCCAGCCAACCCATTTTAGAGGTCTATTTTCCGAATTTGGCCATGGTTTCTTTAGTCTCCATTTTGTCAGGTAACTTGACAACAGGAATCGGCTTGGTGGGTTGTGAAGGAATGGTGGGTATGCCTGTTTTTTTGGGAAACGATCGCACCACCACCCAGGCGATCGTCCAGATTTCCGGCTCGGCGATGAAGCTCTCAGCCAACGTACTCGCCAATGAGTTCAACAGAGCAAAACACCTACAAAAGTTGCTACTCCTCTACACCCAGATCCAATTGGGTCAGATCTCGCAAATTTCTGCGTGTAAAAGCCACCATACCATCGAGCAACAATTGGCTTGCTGGCTGCTGTTAATTCGCGATTGCATACAGCAAGACATCCTGCCTCTAACCCAAAAATCGATTTCCACGATGTTGGCCGTTCGCCGCGCGAGCATCACAGAAGCCGCGATTCTGCTTCAGAATGCCGGAATCATTCACTATCGTCGGGGTCAAATTGTCATCCTCAATCGGAGCGAACTCGAATCAAAGTCTTGTGAGTGCTACGGCTTGATTCAAAAGGAGTTCGCTCGCCTGCTCGGAACTCGGCAATGACCCCTCTCCCTTGTGGATTTTGGGTACAGCCGGTTGGAAACCCCATGTTAACCTCCGATTTTGCAGGAGTTTCGGGAATTCTAGTTCATTTTGAGAGTTTTCGAGCTGATTTTCTGTACGCTACCGTACCGACTTTGTCTTCAACTCTCGATATTATTTCTTAATACCTGAAAGTAATTTGCCGACCCATCGAATCATCAATATTCTTGGATGGAAACAGACACTGGATCTTGAAAGATTGACCGGTGTTTTGCGCTCTTTGGCTTGTGCGCTCAGGTACTTTGTTTCATGAAATTCGATCGAAAAGATTCTACTCCCCCCGTGTCCGAACGCATTCTTCAACCCATCAATCAAATCCTAGCTGCAATACCCGACTCCGAGTATCAGCGTTTATCTCCCTACCTCAAACCCGTTACCCTCACTTCCGGTCAAGTTCTCACAGAACCTGGGGAACCCGTTGAAACTGTTTATTTCCCCGAACGGGCGATGATTTCTTTGGTTTCGATCATGTCAGACGGCTCGACAACAGAAATTGGATTGGTGGGTAACGAAGGAATGGTCGGTCTTTCCGTTGTTTTGGGAGGAGGACATACCACGAGCCGTTCGATCGTTCAAATTGCGGGTTCGGCAATGCAACTCCGGGCAGATGTACTCAGACAGGAATTCGATCGAGCCGAAAAACTGCAAAAGTTGCTGCTGCTCTACACCCAAGCGCTCTTAACCCAAGTTTCTCAAAGCGCAGCGTGCAACCGCCAGCACACCACCGAAGAGCGACTCGCACGCTGGCTGCTGTCCGTCCACGATTGCATTCAAAAAGACGAATTGCCCCTCACCCAGGAGTTTATCGCCAATATGTTGGGGATACGTCGTTCTGGCGTGACAGTCGCTGCTGGCATCCTGCAACAAGCAGGTATCATCCGCTATCATCGCGGTCACATTACCATCCTCAATCAGGAAGACTTAGAAGCAACAGCCTGCGAATGTTATCGTCTCGTGCAAAGTGAGTTTATACGCTTGCTTGGTTCTCGGCGAGGTTGAAACGGTCGGTTTGCCATTGCAATTGACTGACAAAATACGCACAAAATTCCGATATCCCCTGAAGAATAATCTCCACTCAGGGGATTTCTACCCGACTCACCAGAATACGAGTCAGTCGATCGGGTACGCAACCGTACAGACAGGAAAAGAAAAAGCATGTAGTTTTTGACTGACAAGTCATACATAAGTAAAGTCTTACTTCTTTTTCATAATCGGATTTTTGTTGTCAATTTTTGATAATGCCTTAAAAAACTAAACATTTCGACAAATAATGTTGAAAAAACAAAAAATAAATAACTTACAAACTTTAATTTTTAAAGGTCATTGTCCTTTTTGTTCTTCAACTCAGATCAAATATCGCGAATATCAAAAGAATAAGATTTTTGATTTTAAATGTTATTCTTGTAACACCAAAGAAAAATATACATTAGAAGAAGTGATTCAGGCTTCTAAATCTTGGAATAATTCAACCGAGCGACAAGCTTAGACACCGATGGTTTCACGTGAAAAGTTATGTCTAACGTGCATTAATGATGCCAATGCTCGAAGATAAAAACCGGATTTCGATTCTCGATACCACCCTGCGAGATGGAGAACTCGCGCCGGGGGTGCAGATGACGCTAGTACAGAAAATTAAACTGGCACAATTCCTCGAAGCTGCTGGTGTCGACATCATCGAAGTGGGTTATCCGGGGCAGTTCGATCGAGATTTAGAAGCGATTCGACAGGTTTCTTGGCATCTCAAACAGGCGGTTGTTTGCGGACTTGCCGGTGCGAAAGAAGCAGAAATTATCAAGGTGGTAAAAGCGCTAGAACCGGCTAAAAATGCCAGAATTCACCTCTATACCAACGTCCGCCTCACCCCGAAGCAAAATCGGGCGCAGGTTCTAGAGACGATCGCCACGAGTATTGCGATCGCGCGTCAATACTGCAACGATATACAATGGTCGGCGTTCGATGCCACCCGCAGTCAACGGTCGTTTTTGCACCGCGCCATCGAAACGGCAATTGCCGGTGGTGCAACGACAATTAACATTCCCGATAGTCTGGGTTTGGCAACGCCGGCAGAATTTTCCCATTTAATTCGCACCATCACCACGGAGGTGAAAAATATCGATCGCGCCGTCCTTTCGGTACATTGTCACGACGACCGGGGGATGGCGGTGGAAAACTCGATCGCCGGGATTGATGTAGGGGTGCGGCAAATTGAATGTTCCGTGCGGGGGTTGGGGGCGCGAAAAGGGAACGCCGATTTAGAACGAGTGGCGATCGCGATTTTAAACCGTTGGGGCGATCGAATTGCGGTGAATCCGGCAGCCATTGAAACGGCAGCCAACTTTGTAGATGGCATCCTCTTCAAAACCCGTCAATCTACCTAGACTTGGGGCATGAATCCGATCGATTTGCCATCAACTTGGTACAATAAATTTCAGGGTGGCCGATCGAAGAATTCGATCGATCTAAAAACGTTCTTGCAGATGTGTCGAAAATACGCTTTGAAGTGCGATTTAGATGAAACGCGCAGGAGAAACGATCGACCTCCATCGGGTCAGCGACCCTAACACCGTTCTATGATTCCAACCATCTCAACAATTCCGATCGCCGAACTTGCCTCGGGCGATATTCTTTCGATCCAAGTCTACAAATTTGTGGGGGCAAAGCCAGGAAAAAAGGCATATTTGCAAGCCAACCTACACGGCGCGGAAATTGTCGGCAATGCAGTCATCGCTCAACTGATTGAATTTCTAAAAACTTTAGACGATACCCAGTTAGCTGGCGAGATTTGGCTGGTTCCCACCTGCAATCCCTTGGGAACCAATCAGCGATCGCACCATTTTTCTAGCGGACGCTACAATCACTACGATGGCAAAGATTGGAATCGGATTTTTTGGGACTACGAAAAAGAGGGGGAAGATATTGCCGAGTTTGCGAAAACGCAACTCGATCTCGAACCGAGTCAAATTCGTCAAAATTACCGCCAGAAAATTAAAAACTGTTTCGATCGAGCGATCGAAAAAATCGATAAACCCAGCAGCGTTTCCTTTAGCGATCGATATCGCTATCACCTGCAAGGATTGTGCTTAGATGCCGACTACGTTCTCGATCTCCACAGCAGCACTAATCAATCGATCGATTATCTTTATTGTTTCCAAGGTCAAGAGGAAAGTGCAAGATATTTCTTGCTCGATGCGAGCATTCTCTTTAACGAGTACGATGGAAATGCATTTGATGAAGCCTTTTTGAAATCTTGGTTGGCGCTCGAATCTGAATTTGAAAAACTCGATCGAACCCTGAAGCTCGATGTTGAATCCTGGACGATAGAACTGGGTTCTGGAATGCAGATCGATCCCGATTCTGTCTTCCGAGGAGTACGAGGAATTAAAAATTATTTAGCCTACAAACAAATACTCGATATTTCCGGGTTTCCCCTCTATCAAAGCTTCTCTCAAAAAGTTGAGTTCACCCCCAAAAGTCGAGTTAAAGGCTACTACTCTTCTCGTGGCGGCATGATTCGATCGCGCGTCGATCTTGGTACCTGTATTCAAACTGGACAGCTCCTATACCAAATTCTCTGTTTTAATAAAAAAGGTCGCCTACCGGAAATTATCGATGTTCGTGCCGAAGCTTCGGGACGAGTCTTTCAAGTCTCCACAAATCACGCTGTTAATGAAGGAGAATACGTTTTGGGAGTCATGGAATTAAGTGATAAGTAATAAGTAATAAGTAATAAGTATTATAGCAGTTCTCATTGTCATGAGGGACAAAAACTGTAGGGGCGGGTTTAGCTAAAAGTTATGCCCTAACCGGGATTTATGCTCAAAACCCGCCCTCCCCTGCTGTACCTCACAAGCACGAGAATTGCTATAGAATGTGCGATTAAGGCGAAAAATTTGGCTTTTCATTTAATGTAAAAATCTGTCGTAACGCATTATCGAAAACTTTGTTGGTAAGTTACTCTTCATTTTTGATTTTTAATTTTGCATTCTGCGTAGTTATCCGCACCGGTGACACACATGGGGGCAGGGTAGGCACGGAGGCACTACCCCTACAAGAGTGATGTCAATATTGATAAAAACTGCGATAAAAATTCAAAAGCGTAGAGTTTTGAATTCAAACTTACCCAAACTCGCAAAGATAGCGAATATTACACTGGTCGATGGAATATACGATACTCTCCTGGTTCATGACCCCTGCCGTTCCCGGACGCACGTCGGTGCTATCGTAACCTTTAACCGGAAAGCTGCAATTCCAGGTATCGGGATGGTACGATCGCCCCATGGCAAAATCACACAGCAACATAAACGCCCGCTGCCGAACCACCCCCGACTGATTCCAATAGTCCGTGGCGTAATTCAGAGATTTCGTAGACTGCTCGGAACCGTAAATCCCATTCCCAAACATCCGTCCCGTACACTGAATGGCATTCATGGGGGGAATAATCAACCCCTGTTTGAAGATACTCAACAGATTGCTCGCGCGGGTTCCATGCCAGTATTGCTTGACGTTGCCAATTTTCGCGGCTCTGGCAGTAAATACCCGTTCCATAGAGGGAATCTTCACCTCGTATACCCGCTTGAGTTGGTAGCGAGATGAGAGATGGTGGCGGTTGAGGGTTTGGCGATAGAGTTTGCGAATCCGGCGAAAGGTTTTGCATCCCTCGGTAGTGGAATGGGGCACTTTGTACACGCCGCAATCGAAAACGTTCTGGTGAGTCTGCGCTGGAGTGCGGACGATCGCCGCATCTAGCGCATCTAAAATTGCATTCTGACGTTGCACTTGCCGGGGATTTCGGAATACCGACTCGTCGAGTTTCATGCCTAAATCTTGGGGGATGAGTCGCAGGTAACGACTGACGAGGTGTTTGAAGGCAGTGCGATCGCTCGTTTGCGGTGCGGTGGCAATTTCGACGAGGAACTGACGCGCCTCGGCGATCGCATCGGATGTTACCAACCCCAGCGGCGTTTTAAAGG
>NZ_JADEXN010000300.1 GCF_015207075.1 Zarconia navalis LEGE 11467 | reverse complement strand
CATCCGACCGTTTGACGACGGGTCGATCGCACTCTGGACAGCAATCGGGAAATTCATAGGGTCGGGCATCGGCAAGTCGTAATTCTGGCAGTACCCGCACCACTTCCGGGATGATTTCCCCCGCTTTACGAATTTCGACGGTATCCCCCAAGTGCAAATCCAGTTCGGCAATGCGATCGCGATTGTGCAGCGTCGCCCGCGCCACCGTCGTCCCCGCCAGCAGCACGGGTTTGAGTTCGGCTACGGGAGTGAGCGCTCCGGTGCGTCCCACCTGCACCGTCACCGAGACCACTTGCGTCGGCACTTCCTCGGCGGGATACTTGAGGGCAACTGCCCAGCGGGGAAACTTTTGGGTAAAGCCCAATTGCTCTTGAAGCGCCACAGAATTGAGTTTAACAACCACTCCATCGGTCATATAGGGCAAATCGTGCCGCCCTCGATTCCAGCGATCGTAATATTCGCCGACGGCTTCGGCTCGATCGTAAATTTGACGGTTGGGATTCACCTGAAAGCCCAGTGTCTTCAGCGTTTCCAAGGAGTCCCACTGGGTCTGAATTTCCCCAAAATCTCCAGATGGGATCTCAAGGGTATAGGCAAAAAAGTCCAAGTTCCGCCGCGCGACAATTTGAGGATCGAGTTGGCGCAGGGTTCCGGCGGCGGCATTGCGGGGATTTGCAAATCGGTTGTCTCCAGCGGCAATGCGATCGGCATTAATTTGCTCGAAGGTCTCAATTCGTAAAAAAGCTTCCCCCCGAACTTCCACGATCTGGGGCGGATGTTCGGTATTCAAGCGCAGGGGAATCGATCGAATGGTTTTGACGTTTTGGGTGATATCTTCTCCAGACACCCCATTCCCTCGGGTTGCCCCCCGAATGAGTAGCCCATTTTCGTAGGTGAGCGCCAACGCCAAACCATCAATTTTGAGTTCGCAGACGTATCGGGGATCGGCTTCTGGTGCCAGTCGCTGCCAGCGTTTTTGCCAATGGACGAACTCATCTAAATTAAAGGCGTTTTCGAGGCTGTAGAGGGGGATTTTGTGCCGGATCGAGGTAAATCCTTCCGCAGTACGATCGCCCACGCGCTGGGTCGGACTATCTGGGGTGACTAAACTCGGATATTGTTGCTCGAGATCTTGCAATTCCCGGTAGAGGCGATCGTACACCGCATCTTCCATAATCGGTGCATCGAGGGTGTAGTAGGCATATCCGGCTTTTTGAAGTTGCGATCGCAACTTCGTCGCACGCTGTTGAATTTCCTGGGTTGGCTGTTCCACCGTCTTTTTAGATTTTTATTCGCGAGTGTCTCAACTCGATATCGTACCCAAAATAAGAGGGAATTGGGAGAAACGGGAGAATTGGGAGAAAGCTTAGCACTCGTTGCTTCCGTTGCCCTCCCTAAGCATCCCCCAGATCGTCTAAAGACTGAGGCAGCGTTAGGGTAAAGCAAAATTCGCAGGCAATCGGGTCTGGAGTCGGTCGGCAAGAAACCTCGATCGTCCCGTGCAAAAACTGAGTGAGTCCTTTGACCAAAGCCAGTCCCAAACCCGTCCCGGCAATCGCTTTTTGAGTGGCATCGGGACCCCGACGAAACTTCTCGAACAAGTGGTTCAAATCTTCTTGGGAGATTTCCGGGGCGATATTCGTCAAGGAGACAATGGTGCGATCGCCGTCTATTGATGTTTCCTCCCTGACTTCACAAGAAACGGTCGTTCCCACGTTGGAATACTTCCCGGCGTTGGTGAGCAATTCTTCTAAAATCCGGCGAAGGCTATCGGCATCGCTTTGCAGCATCAAGGAAGGTTTGGGACTTTTAACGGAAAATGCTAAATTTTTCTTGTTCCAGCGTTGCTCGAACACCTCTCCTAATTCTGAAATGAGATCGATGGCATCGATCGAGTGCAGCTTCAGATCCACCTGTTTGGTTTCCAGGCGTTGGAACATCAGCAGATCGTTCACCAGATTGGTTTCCTGAAGGCACTGCTCTTCTAAAATATCTAAGTACTTCGCTTGACGTTCTGGATCGATATCCGACTGGCGCAACATCCGAATCGCCAGAGTCATACTCGTCAGCGGCGTTTTGAGTTCGTGAGAAATCGTGCTGAGAAACTCGTCTTTTTGCTGGTTTAGCAATCGCAATTGATCGATTTGGCGGCGGGTTTGCTCGTACAATTTGGCCTGCACGTCCATACTGCGTTTGAGTTGGTCGGTGCGATCTCCAACAATTGTATGCACTTTATGCAAAGTTCGAGCTTGAATGAGGGCATTACTCAACTGATTGCCAACCAATGTCACCAGTTCGAGTTCTTCAGCTTTCCAAGAGTGAGGTCGATCGTTCTGTAAGACCAAAAATCCTAAAATCGATCCCCTCGAATTCTCGCTGGGACTGATGAGGGGAACCAGGAGAACCGCCGGCATCTTCTCGGGTTGAAAGATCGGGGAGAGGGAGATATCGGATTTCAACGCCCGCCATTCTCGTCGGTCCGTAATCGCGAGGGGTTGGGGCGCACAGAGGAAGGCTTCCTGACACCACGCACATTCCGACATCAGAAATGACTGTTTGAAATGAGCCAGATCTTTCGCAGTGGAGTTCGGTGAAGCTGAAGGAACCGTTACTGTTTCCCCTTCTTCATTCACGAACCACTGACCGACAACGGTTATTCGGGCTTCGGGAATCGAGGAATGGGGGTCGTTGTCCTGAAGCTGCGAGTCATCAGGAATAGGCGCTTCAGAGACTTGGCCGGGGAACTTTAGATTGGTATATTTAAGCAAAATCACCAAACCGTGGTTCACTTCCAAGGTTTGAGTAATGCCCTCAACGGCTTCCTGGAGAATTTGGGTCAAATCCAGAGAGTTTTGGACGGCTTTCGTCAACCGAGCCATCAAAGCCTGTTGGTGGTTGAAAACGCGAGTCTGTCGCTGTAGGGCAACCAGCGAGCGAGCTTGAGTGATATAAGAAATCGCACTGGCCACAGGCGCGCAGAGTGTTTTGAGTCGCTCTTGCTCGGCGGTCGTCCAACGGTGGGGGGTGCCGCTAACGATCGCGATCGCACCATTGAGCTTTCCTTGAAATCGAGTCGTCGTTGCCAGAATCGATCGAATACCTAAAGCGACGCACTGGGATGCTAGGACTCCATGAATTTTCGTTCCGCGCTCGAGATCGGGAACGCAGAGGATCTTCGAAGTTTGGAGTCGCCGTATCAGTTTTGCGTTTTGCCACAACGCCATCGATTCGGAATCCACGGGTTGGGAGTAGTTGGCATCCCAATGTGTGGTGTCTGATAAAAATCGATCCCCTTCCCAAATCGCGATCGAACATCCGGAACCTTGAAATGCCTCGGTCAAGAGTTTGGCGATTTTGGATAAGATCGTCTCCAACTCCGCATTGTCGCTCAGGATTTGAGTAATTTGCTGCCCCACCTGAGCAGAATCGACCGATGGCTGCATAAGTCGTGGCGGTTTTCTTTGGGTTAGAGTGGGCTGAGCGACGTGCGGCAACCGTGCAGTAAACGCTTTAGTCATAGCTCGCATGAGTGTTGGGACGATCGCACTCTACCAATGCACCCCATTGGCATACCAGCGCGATTTTGCCGAGCCAGTACATCAGCTTTTTGGGAGTTTCGATGAGTATAGTGTCTGAGTTTAGATTACACTGCACTCAACTAGAATTGCATCCGTGATTTCTCTACGATTCCTACGACTCTTTATTGTATTCGATAGACTGCCAGCAATGTTCCTAGAATCGACTGTCCCTGGGTTTATCCGAAATTGGAGGTGTCACTTTCGTGCGCAAATCGACTTTATTATGGGTAAAAGTATGGTACCAAATCTCCGTAACATTGCTGAGTTAAGACTTGGTTTGGAAGATCGTTAATTGTAAAATCTTGTGAAATAGCAAGCTTGCGAGCTTGAGTGTATCATGTTCGCACCGATATCTAGAAAAGGCTTGCAGCGATAAATTGCAGACTTTACCCGTGCAGCAAACGGCAATCCAATTCATACCGAAAACCGAGCCTCTGGGAACCCAGGTTTTGGTCGTCGGTGGCGGTGTGGGAGGGACTGCTGCCGCTCTCCAAGCCGCTCGTCGCGGGGCGCGAACGGTGCTTGTTGGCGAGTTTCCTTGCTTGGGGGGAATGCTGACGGCTGCGGGAGTTTCCGCTCCCGACGGCAACGAACTGGCGGCATTTCAAACGGGCTTGTGGGGAGCGTTCCTTCGAGAACTCCAGCAACGCCAGCCCCAGGATTTCGATCGCGCTTGGGTGAGTTTCTTTACCTTCGATCCCCGCATCGGTGCCGAGATTTTTGCCGATTGGGTGCAAGCGTTACCCAATTTAACCTGGATTTGGGGGCAGGTTCCCCGAGAAGTCTATCGAACGGGCGATCGCATCACCGGAGTGCGATTCGACGATTACCGAATTAATGCCGATATCGTTCTCGATGGAACGGAGTTGGGGGACGTGCTGGCATTGGGGGAGATTCCCCATCGATGGGGTTGGGACTGGCAAACCGCCTGGAACGAACCAAGTGCCCCAACTTCGCCCAACGAACTGAGCGATCGTTATCCCGTTCAAGCCCTCACCTGGGTGGTGTTGCTGCGGGATTTCGGCAAAGATGCGATCGCCCCGGAAATTCCACCACCACCAACGGATAAACCCGATCGATTTACGGGTGCTTTAGAAGGATATACGCCCCAGAAGTTCCTCAGCTACGGTCGATTGTCAGAAGATTTATATATGTTGAATTGGCCGACTCAGGGGAACGATTATGGAGAAGGTTTAGATCGCTTGGTGGGTTCTGCTGCCCAGCGGAAACAATTACTTCAAGAAGCCTGCTGGCACAGCCAAAGTTTCGCCCGTTTCGTCCAAACTCAGGTGGGGCGGCGTTACGGTTTGGCGGAGGGGGTATTTCCCCATTCAAATGCTGGGGATACTTTTGCTACTGTCCCTTCAGCGTTTGCTCTCCATCCTTACTACCGTGAAAGCCGCCGACTCGTCGGAATTGAAACCGTGCGAGAACAGGATATTTTACCCGTCTGTGGGGGGAAAACCGCATCTTTGAACTTGAATAGTATCGCGATCGGGAATTATATGAACGATCGCCACTACCCCGGATACCACCTTCCCCTCAAACCCAAATCCACGCGCTGGGGAGGACGTACGACTGGAACCCCATTTACTTTACCCTATGGCTGTTTGGTTCCGGCTAGCATCGACGGGTTGTTGGTTTGCGAGAAAAATATTTCCGTCTCCCACATTGCCAACGGCGCGACTCGCCTGCAACCGGTGGTGATGAATGTAGGGCAAGCAGCAGGGATGGCGGCAGCACTGTGTGTCGAACTGGGCACTCAGCCTCGGGATTTGCCCGTGGAGAGGCTACAACAGGCGTTACTCGAAGAACCCACCGCCCCAGCCGCCTTAGTTCCCTTATTCGACTCTCTGCCAGAGCATAAAGATTGGTTGCACTGGCAGCGTTATTTCTCGATCGATCCCGAAAAGTATCCCAATTCTGGAGAAATCGATCGAGATCTACCAAGAACGGGCGATCGCATCGCCACAACGCATTTCTGTGGGATATTTCAACGCAACGGTTGGCAAGACTACACCTTAAAGTTGTTAGGAAATCAGGGCGGTCGGACTTGGCAACTCGTCACCCTGCAACCAGATATCGATAAACAATTGCAAACCTATATTTCGGGTACGGCGATCGCCGGTTGGGGGTGGTTTAACGAGGCGGGAAATTGGCTGCGAGTCGATGGAATAGGGGGATAAGATGGCGTAGATCGAACGTTACAGCATTCATCCCCTGCGCTTTCCCGAACCTCCTAGAATCGGGTCTTAAAATAGAGTCGTTCCCGGAAAAAAGAAGATTCGATCGATGATTCCGAAAAATCTGCACGATGCGGCGATGGGTGGCTTCCTAGGGGCTTTAGTTGGCGATGCGGCTGGGGCAACGTTGGAATTTCTGGGACGCAAACCCACTCCCGAAGATGTCACCTGGGCGATGGGAATGCCCGGAGGTGGGGTTTGGAACGTGGCCCCCGGACAGATTACCGACGATGGCGAACTGACGCTGTGTTTGGCGCAAGGGTTAGCGGTCAAGGAACCGTTCGACCTCGAAGCGATCGCCTGTAATTACACTCGCTGGATCGATTCTAACCCCTTTGACATCGGCAACACGACCGCTTATTCCCTGGGGGCGTACCGGGAATCGCAATGGCAAAACCTCCTCACCAGACGGGGATATGCGGGAGTCATGCGTCAGGCGGCATCCGATCGCTGCATAGCCTCGAAAGCCAATGGCAGTTTGATGCGGATCTCCCCTTTAGGGATTTGGGGACATCGATTTGACGACGAAAAACTGGCAGATTTTGCCCGTCAAGATGCGCGGCTGTCTCACCCGAATCCCAGTTGTGGCGATGCGGCGGCCTGTTATACGATCGCTATGGCAAGCTTGATGAGAAAACCAGGCGATCGCGAAGCGGCTTTTACTGCGGCGAAAACCTGGCTGACATCCCAAACCGCACCAAATCTCCCACAAAACTCAGAAGCGGTTTCCGGTGCATCTGAAGTTCTCCAATGGCTGCAAGATGCGCAAAACAACCTCAGCGTTCCCTATCGTC
>NZ_JADEXN010000299.1 GCF_015207075.1 Zarconia navalis LEGE 11467 | reverse complement strand
TTGAGGAGGGGTTTCTCAATTGAGACCGCGATTTAGGGATCGAATGGAAGCAAAGATAATCTAGCCTGCCAATTGAGAACGACGCACCAGCAAATTTATATAGAGAAGATGGTATGGGTGGAGGAATTTATCGGATCGACGATGACGATCGGCTTGTGGAAATGACCGAACAAGCGTACGAGTCGGAGGAGCGACTGCAAGAGTGGATCGAACAATATCCCAACTTACTCGCCGGAGACCGCCCCAACAACGAGATGTCCCGGCGGTGGTTGCTCGTATCCCGCGAAAACTCAACGGCAAATGAAGAGGAAGGGACCCAACGCTGGTCTCGCGATCGCCTATTTCTCGATCGCTTGGGCATTCCCACTTTCGTAGAGGTCAAGCGTCTCAATAGCGAACGCTGTCGCCAAGAAGCGATCGGTCAAATGCTCGACTACGCAGCAAACGCGATCGTCCATTGGCCCATCGAGCAGCTCGTGGCGCAGTTTGAAGCCAACTGCCGGGAACAAGGTCGCGATCCCGAACAGGTGTTCGAGGAATTTTTCGGGGCGGATGCCGATGAAGAAGCCTTTTGGCAGCAGGTGAAAACAAACCTCCAAGCTGGAAAAATTCGTTTGGTATTTGTGGCCGACGAAATTCCCGTGGCGGCCCGTCGGGTGGTGGAATTTCTCAACGAACAGATGGATCCCGCCGAAATCCTCGCCGTGGAGATCGAACAGTATACCGATGTCGAAGCGGATTTGAGAGTGCTCGTTCCTCGGACCATCGGACAAACGGCCGGCGCGAAACAGAAAAAAGCCAGTGCCACCCTCGGGCGGCGTAAATGGGACGAATCGTCGTTTTTTCAAGAACTCAAGAGCCGCCGGGGCAAAGAAGAGGCAATCGTGGCCAAAAAACTCTACCAATGGGCCGTGGCTCGATCGAACCTTCTCGACGTACAGTGGGGCACGGGAGATACCTATGGCGGTTTTTCCGTCTGTGCGATCGCCCAAAGTTCGCGCCCTCCTTACGATCTATTTCGCGTGGGAATTTGGGGGGGATTGGAAATTTCCTCTCGCGATTATGCCAGTCGCGAACCCTTCGATACGAAAGATAAGTGGCAGGAACTGCGAGAGCAACTCAGTTCCATTGGCATGGCACTCCCTAACGATCCCAGGGAACCGCGTTTTCCCTTTTTACGCCTGTCTACCCTCCAAGACGAACAAGCCCTCGAGCGAGGTTTGCAAATCTTTGAGTGGATCGCCCGCGAAATTCAGGGGGCATTAAAAGATACGGATTGAGGCTTTTAAGTACGGCTGGGGGTGGGGGAGAATAAATATTCTCGCTCGCCCGTGCGTGGGTGCTTCGAGGACATCGGGGTCGTCACTATTTTCCCGCCTTGCGATCGTTAAGTTGCATCGATCTCCTGCGGTTGAGGGGGGTGAATGGAGGCTTCGATCGCCAACAACCGATCGAAATTTGCCGCTGATGGTTCCAGACAGGGGTAAAATTAGGCCAGAATTAATAAACATAGACTGAAAGAAAATCGATCTCGCCCTAAAGATAGTCAATCCCGATTTCCATCAGCTCAAACATTCGGCAAACGGTCGTAGATTTCTAAAACCACATCCCTAACCACTCAACCTTCAACCCAGCTTAGATAAGGACAACAGCTCATGGCGCAAAGGGACGATCCACCCGAGATGGGCCGGGCCAACGCTCGCTCCGCAGAAGACATTCTTCGCACCCTGACCGGAGACCTCAAAAATCTCCAGCAAGATATCATCATCCAGTTGGCGCGAGATGTCTCGCGGCTGCAAGGGGAAAAGTCTCGTCTGGCTAGGGAGATCGAACAACTGCAAACCAAACGAAAACAACTCTCCGATACCTCGGGGGATGCGATCGCGCCGTCGCCACTGTGGACGCAGCAGATGGCCCAACTACTTGCAGCACAGTTGAAAGAGCAATTGTGGCGGCAGACCCGCCGCCCGATCGTCAATCCATTTGGTTCGTTTGATGGCTCGCCTGGAGAATTTTCTCAGTTGGAATCTGGGGGAGGTCATCTCGATTTTCCACGCACCTCCGATGAGCTAGCTGCTTCTCTCAACAATAGTCTCAACACCTCCTACCGCGATGTCGAGCGAGAACTCCGCAGCCCCCACAGCTCTCTATCCCAGCAACTGCGGCAAATTCAAGATCTCCAACAGCAGGGTGAGGCGATCTTAGAAGCGTTGGTGTATCGTCTGAGCCAGCAAGTACATCTCGATGCCACCCAGCGGTCTTCCTCCCCAGCGACGATTGGCGAGAATGGCGGTACTCCCGCGCTGCAACCCCCAGACCTTGAGAAATCGGTACCGAGTCCAGCCTCACCCCCCTTAGAGCCCAAAGCACGATCGATTCAAGCCAAACCGACCTCTCAGGTCAAGCTCGGATTAATTCTGGCATTGCTTTATGCCGCCGCCCTTTCAGTTTTTAATGTCAGTATCGGGGTGATTCTCAATCCCAAAACCATTTTGGGAATTTGGGAGTGGGGCGGCATCATCTCCCCGAGCGTCGGTAATTCCTTGCTAATTCTGTTTTTGCGGATGGTGGTGGTCGTCGGATTGATGCCCTTGGTAGCGCTGTGGCTCTATCCACCTATGTGGGAAGACCTCGGGCAGTTTTGGCAAGGTCGGGACGATCGCCTCAAACTCCAAGTCATCGGCAGCGGTGCGGGTTTATTATTATCCCAAGTTCTCATCTATATGGCCTTCGGGACGGGGATTCCCATGGCGGTGGTGATTACGCTGTTTTTTATTTTTCCCATCGTTACGGTACTGGGAGCATGGGTGCTGTTTGGCGCTCGTCCGTCGAACTTACGCTGGGGAATTATGGCCATCGTTCTGTGTGGGGCGATTTTGTCGGTTCCTAAAATCTCAGATGTGTTTTCTGGAGATGTTGGCGGTAATTTCGTTCTCGGCAGTATGTATGCTGTGGCTTCGGGTATTACCTTTGCCGGATACGTGCTGCTGACCCAAATCTGCGGCAAAAAGCTGCATCCGATGCCCTTTAGTTTTGCCAATTTCCTCACGGTCTTCATCTTATGCCTGGTAGGGGTTTTGGTGGCTGGGATCACGGGCTGGGGATCGATGGAAGTCCTCAAAGAGCAATCGATTCCCTTACTTGCGAGCGGTGTCTGGCTGGGGATTCTCACCCTGGTGAGCTATATCCTCAATAATTTTGCCATTAAGTATTCCGATGCCTCTCTCGCGTCGATTGTTGGGGCGACAGGTCCGGTGATGACCGCGCTGTTTGCCTGGATTATCGTCAATGAAGTGATGCAACCCCTGCAAATTGGCGGTATGGTTCTGGTGACGATCGGTGTGGTGGGGTTGAGTTTGGAACGGATTTTGCTGGCGAAGAAAACGACTCGATCTCATTGAGGGGGAGACTTCCAAAGCGCGGAATTAATTCGGAAAGGGGAGAAAGTCACCTCATCCCCGATCCCCCTCGGCTCGGATGATTCGTAAAAATTCAGCGCGATCGGGTTGGGATTCCCCAGGTCGATCGCAAAAAAATACAGCCAAGGTAAGAGATCTTACTCTGGCTGCAACAATTTAGTTGGAAACTAAACGGAGAGGGAGGGATTCGAACCCTCGTTAAAGTTACCCCTAAACAGCATTTCCAGTGCTGCGCCTTCAACCACTCGGCCACCTCTCCAGGGGCATTGTTTATTAAGTTTTAAACCGTAGCTTACAAATCATAGCAGAATCTCCCGATCGCACTCAAGAAATTTTGACATTTATTCGACATTTTTCTGGATTCATCCCGATCTGGTAGATTGAGGAACGAGACGCTTATCCAAATTTTGGCTCTGTCAAACCTTTCCCTATGACCCGTTCTTACCAAATCCACGTCCACGATCGCGCCTCGAACCAGCGTTACTCGGTTCGAGTCCCAGAAGATCGCTACATCCTCCACAGTGCCGAAAATCAGGGTGCGAACTTACCTTTTTCCTGTCGTAACGGTGCGTGTACGACCTGTGCGGTGCGGGTTATCTCGGGCGAGGTCTACCAGCCCGAAGCCATGGGTCTTTCTCCAGAATTACAACGGCAGGGTTACGCGCTGTTGTGCGTGAGTTATCCACGATCGGACATTGAAGTAGAAACCCAAGAGGAAGATGAAGTCTACGAACTCCAGTTCGGACGCTACTTCGGTCGAGGTCGAGTTCGGTTCGGATTGCCCCTCGATGAGGATTGAGGACATCGGGGGCAATGGGAGAAATGGGGGACAACCAGGGCTAAACCCTTAAAAGTTACCCCCAGTTCTTCCGCTTGAGAACCTCAGCAATGTTTTTAACTCGTCGGTTCCGATTCGGGAACGAGCTTCAACAAAGCATCGATATCATCTAAGCTATCTTTGTAATCGCTCATTGCCTGACGGTAGTCCCCTGCATCTGCCGCCGCATCCAGGCTTTCTAAGTGACCGAACAACTCTTGCGAGATTTCTTTGGCTTCTTTCTGTTCGGCTTTTGTCAGGAGATTGCGATCTATTTTGCCAGCCTGCTGTCGGATCGTTCCCAGGGGTCCGTGAATGAACATATCCACGTAATTCCAGTTTTCCTTCTCGAGCAGGTCTGCCAACTCAGTGGTCATCCGATCGCGCATGGCGGAAATTTTGCCAGCGGATAGATCGAGCATATTAAGTTGTTCGGAGGTATAGGTCGGGGTGACGGCTTGGGGGCTACCGCAGCTTACGAGGACAACGGTGAAAAGGGCACAAATCCAAGCTAGAAAAGACTGATAACGGCGCATAGTTCTCTATTGCATTAAATAATTAACAAAACTCACGTAAATCATTTTACCGACGACGGAGAAAGGTGAGAAGCGATTCGCTAATCTCGCCAGACCAATGTTCTTGAGGATAGTGTGCTGCTTCTGGGAGTTCGACGAATTCGACATTGGCCATCGATTTCGCAGCGGCTTTCGCATCCTCCAGGGGTAGCCAGGGATCGAGAACCCCCCACAAAATTTGAGTGGGCTGCTCCCATCCAGACAAACCCGACTCGATTTGAGCCATGGCTGAGGGCATTTGAAGATTTTTCAGGGTCATCAACAGCGATCGACCGGAATCGGAAGTCGCTAAATAGGGACCGCGATATACATTCAAATCTTTGTCGGGGACGACGAAACGACTGCCCCCCTCCAAAAGCCGATCGACAAGTAAGGGGTCTTGAGTCATCATATCCCCAAGCAATGGCCAACTCATTTGCTGCATTTTGAAGGGCAGTTTGGCATTAGTGGAAAGGGGGGTATTCAAAATGGCTAGTCGTTCGATGCGATCGGGATGCGCGAAGGCATATTGCAATCCTACCGATCCTAAAAATCCCTGAACGACTAGAGAGAATCGTTCGATTTGTAAGGCTTCTAAAAAAGCATCGAGTGCCTCGATAAAAGCCTCGGGGGTATAGGCAAAATCGCGCTTGTCGGGTTTAGCCGAACGACCGTGACCGATCCAGTCTGGGGCAATAGCCCAAAATCCCTGACTGGCGAGTTCTGGGATAATCGCACTCCAACTATGACTCAAAGAGGGGATACCGTGTAGAAAGAGAACGGGAGGATAGTCAGCGGGTTTCTCGGGTTTCTCTTGCAGGTAAAACCACTCTAACGAGCCAACCTCGATCGATTTTTTTTCAATAGACACCGTTTTTTGGAACTTTTATTATTTATGATGTCTTCCACTCTACCTTAAGGCGGGACGCGGAAAAACGAATTTTCTCTCAATTCTCATTCAACGATCGCTGAGTTAGGCTGAAGACGTTTGGTTTCAGATCGGGTTCACAGAGAATTCGACTTGTATTTTGTCAATAGAAACAGCCGTTTAATCTAACTCCACAAACTCGTAGAATGCAATACAAACTCCTGCTAAATCGAGAACAGAAAACTCTTTAGAACCCCAAGGTTTTGTTTCCAGCTTTCCCTTTGGATGAACGATATCTTCGCCTTTGGCTTGAAATTCTGCGTAGAGTTCCTCAACACCTTCAACTTCGATGCGCAGGCTGGTCCCCTCGGCAAGATTTCGATCGTCATTTTCGACCAAAAAAATTGAGGCTCCATCTCGCTCGATAATTGCCATTTCAATGGGATTTCCTTCTTGATGCGTGATGGTAAAACCCAGCTTATTCTGGTAAAACTCGATCGCTTTTTTCATATCGTTTCCGGCGGGAATTAACGGTGTGATATTTCCCAGCTTAGGCGTGCTATTTTTGGGAATTGTTTTGAATTCGATAGGTTATTTTTGAATTTTATCGAATTTAAAAAATTTTAGCGGTTAGAAAAATTTCTCTTTCTGTCTACAAAACCTGACTGACTGACAAAACATAGGGGTCTCGGGTTCTATAGAAATTCTCGCGCCTTGTGAAGTACACCCAAATTCTATTCCCCATTCCCCCTTTCCGCGCTTCCGCATTTCGCATTCCGCGCTTATCCCCCCATTCCCTATTCCCTATTCCCAGAAACCCTGTACCTCATGAGTGTAAGAACCGCTCTATCTCGGGTTACAGTTTGTAAGATCGAGTTCAGATAATTCGTTACGAAAAGAGCGCAATTACTGTAGGGATGTAACCGTTCACTCCCCATGCCCCCGAAGCTGGCTTGAAC
>NZ_JADEXN010000298.1 GCF_015207075.1 Zarconia navalis LEGE 11467 | reverse complement strand
AAGAACGCTCGTTCTTGAATCTATCACAGTCTTTTCTAAATTTCGGCGAACCGTAACAATGATTTTAGCTACCGGTTTTTGGCTTAAAATCGGAGACATCTAAACATCCCAAAATCTAAAACCCACTACCATCGAGCGACGTGCAACTCCAACAAGTTATTATTGCCCATAAAGCTGGCAATCCCCTCAGTCAGCGCTGGGCGCAAACCTGTGCCAAGCAGTTAGAACGCCGCGATTGCAAAGTATTGCTCGGCCCTAGCGGAGCTAAAGATAACCCTTACCCTGTATTTCTGGCCTCAGCGACTCAACCCATCGATCTGGCGATCGTTTTGGGGGGAGACGGAACTGCCTTATCGGCAGCTCGGAATCTTGCCGAGGAAGGCATTCCCATTCTCGCGATCAATGTGGGGGGACACCTGGGATTTCTCACGGAACCTTTCGAGCTGTTTCGGGAAACGGAAGGGGTGTGGGATCGCCTGCGCGACGATCGATTTGCGGTGCTGCGGCGAATGATGCTTCAGGCGGCACTATACGAGAGCAACCGCCGGGATTTACCTGCGGTTAGCGATCGCTATTTAGCTCTCAACGAGATGTGCGTCAAACCGGCTGCCCCCGATCGCATGATTACATCGAATCTAGAAGTCGAGGTGGATGGAGAAATGGTCGATTGCTACCACGGGGATGGATTACTCGTATCTACTCCAACCGGTTCCACGTGCTACAACGCTTCGGCAAACGGACCGATTATGCACATGGGTTTGGAGGCGATTTCCGTCGCGCCGATTTGTCCCTTGAGTTTGTCGAGTCGCCCGATTATCATTCCACCGCGTTCGGTTGTGAGTATTTGGCCCCTCGAAGACCCGGATTTGCACACCAAACTTTGGATGGATGGTGTCCTAGCAACGAGTATTTGGCCCGGACAGCGAGTTGACGTGCGCATGGCAGACTGTCAGGCGAAATTTATCGTTTTGCGCGAAAACTATTCCTACTATCAAACACTGCGGGAAAAGTTAAGATGGGCTGGAGCGCTGGCTCAATATAGCGATTACCCTCAAAATGGGACGCTCAATTAAATACCGATCGATGCTGATTTTTTGACTTGAATAGGTATAAGCAGGGACGCGAGCGACGATTTGTTTTCCCAGCTTCCCCGGCAGTACAAGTTCTTCCGCGTCCCCTCAAATATAAGCAAATAGAATTAAATTAGTAATTTTTATAATAAATTTTGTTGCATTTTTCTCGAATTAGGGGGTTATTTCGGGCTTCTTTTCCCGTAATATCAAAGATGTAAATAAACCTGGAATAAAAGCTTTGGGGTTGATTAAACCAAAGCTTTATATAAGTCAGGCTTATAACGCTTTGAGAACATTTAGAGAGGAGTACAAATATGGCGACTTACAAAGTCACGCTTAAGACCCCCGATGGCGATAGCACCATTGACGTTCCTGATGATGAATATATCCTCGATGTTGCTGAAGAGCAAGGTATCGATCTGCCCTACTCTTGCCGCGCTGGTGCTTGCTCCACTTGTGCTGGTAAGCTTGAGGCTGGCTCCATCAATCAAGACGATCAGTCTTTCTTGGATGACGACCAAATTGAGAAAGGCTACGTCCTGACCTGCGTTGCCTATGCAACCTCTGATTGCACCATCACCACCCACCAAGAAGAAGCGCTATACTAAGAGATCGCACTCAGTTTGACTATTTAGAGGTTTAGCGAAAAACACTTAAAGATTTAATAGCAGGGATGCTCGATCGCGTCCCTGCTTTGTTATTGTGGATAGACAGTAATACTACGGCTGTGCCGACACTCGAGCCGTTCTAGGGATGATTTATGAAGCGCAACAAAAAGTAATATTTAACCCAAAGACGTGACGTTCTCATATTCCAACTGCGATCGCTTGCTCCAAAAACGCTCAAATTCGCTATAAGGATGTTATGGGGTAAAGCGCTGACAGTGGCAACTCTCATCGATAGTTGGGCGATCTTTCATCTTTTTTTCAGGAACATTAAGAATAATAACGGAAGACTTCCCGGATCGATCTGTAAAATCTTTGTATTTTGTTGCCCAGGATGCAGTTGTGTCATGGCAGACTCGTTACCCTATGGGTAGAAGAGTGGTGCTGGTGGGAACTACCCAGACAAAACAGACGACAAGCATTTGAAGCGGAGCTTCTGCTTTGCAGTTAACTGCCCCAGACATACTGACATCGATAGAGCGAGGGGTAGACCTTTTCTCTCACAAATGTTACAATCCTTAACATAAGTTTGAGATTAAAGCGGTTGTACTCTCACACTATTCACTCACGCTATTCAATTTAAAGCAGTTCCAACCCTTGACACGTCTTTCCGCGAGGACTCTGCTAGCTCAGAATTCCATCGCGTATCCCGTCGTTATCAACATAGAATACTAGCATTATGAAGACCGCTCAGACCTCTACAGATTTAGTCCGTACCTACCTGCGCGAAATTGGCAGGGTGCCTCTGCTAACCCATGAGGAGGAGATTCTGTTTGGGAAGCAAGTGCAGCGGTTGGCCTCTTTAAATGCCCTCAAGGAAGAGTTGATGGAGGCAAGCGATCGCGAACCGACCCCAATTGAGTGGGCTGATGCTGCGAATATTTCCGAAGAAGAGTTAGAACTGGCGATCGCTAAGGGCGATCTGGCCAAACGGAAGATGGTAGAGGCTAACCTGCGTTTAGTCGTATCTGTCGCCAAAAAGTACCTCAAACGAAATGTTGACCTTTTAGACTTAATTCAAGAAGGCACGATCGGAATGCAGCGAGGGGTCGAAAAGTTCGATCCCACCAAAGGTTATCGATTTTCGACCTATGCCTACTGGTGGATTCGCCAAGCGATTACCCGCGCGATCGCCGAAAAAGGGCGAACGATTCGCTTACCCATCCACATTACCGAAAAACTAAACAAAATTAAGAAAGTTCAGCGTCAGCTCACCCAAGAACTGGGTCGTGCTGCCACCGTTGCCGAACTCGCATCGGAAATGGACTTAACCACCAAACAAATCCGAGAGTATCTCGAACGGGCCCGCCAGCCGCTGTCTCTCGATTTGCGGGTCGGTGACAACCAAGATACGGAACTCGCCGATCTGCTCGAAGACGAAGGCCCTTCTCCTGAAGACTTTGCCGTTCAGTCTTCCCTGCGGAACGACTTGGAGATGCTGATGGCAGATTTAACCTCCCAGCAACGGGAAGTTCTCGCTTTGCGATTCGGTCTCAAGGACGGACAGTCCATGACTTTGGCTAAAATCGGCGACCTTCTCCAAATCAGTCGCGAACGAGTTCGACAGATCGAACGGGAAGCCCTAACGAAGCTGCGCAAGCGCAAAGCTGATATGGGTGAGTACTTAGCGAGCTAAGCTAATTTTTTACGGTTGTTAAAAACCCGCCAGCGAGTTTGGCGGGTTTTTGCTCGAGAAGTGGGGAAGAATCGACAATAGACTTTATCGGAAATAGGCAGCAATATTGTGGGAGTCTTACTTCCTCTGCTGACATCGCAATCAAAAATAAGACTTTCCCTCCTCTATGGGTAATCACATTGTTCTTGACCGTATGCGCCTTCTTTTTGCCACTGTAAGGTGACAGGTGAAGTCGATCGAGCTATTGTTTATAGGGTGTTCGTTTGAGACACCTTGTCAAAATCAATCCAGCGGGGAGGCACTAAAAAGTGGCAAGTAGTATGGGTGAACTCCAACATTTAACAGCGTGGGTTAAAGAGCAATATCCGGAAGGCTATCTCCTCACTTGGCTGCTGACTCAGCCGGGATTGTGGTGGTGCGATGGAGAAATTTATCAAGCAGCGTTACTCAAAGATGGCGATAGCTTGAAGCAATACATTCAGAAAAACGAAAAAAATGAAATGCTACGGGGCATTTCTAGTAAGCTAAAGTCCGATCGCGATTGGCAGGCATTGGCAACAAGTTTGGCACAAATTTTTGCCATTTACCAGAAAGAATTGAGTCAATTGCAAACTCAGCGCCTCGGGCAAGATTTAGCACGGCAACAGGGAGCTGTCGATTCAATTGCAGGAACCGGTGGCGTGCAAAAACCGCTCCCCGATCCCCTCACGGGAAATAATTAGGAACGATCGAACGTTTGTCAAGTCTAATGAAAGACTCGCACGGGGGGGTAAGTACAGACTGGGGTAGGAGGAGAGCGAGTTGAAGGTAGCCCAAATAAATATTTTCAATTTGAGATCTCCCGCCTCGTACGAACAGCTGGGGAAATTGGGGAGGTTGGGAAAAAATAGAGAAGTTTTCAGGCGGTCGCGCTTAGTTCTAACGAATCTTCCAAACTCAATTTAATTTAGAGTCTCACAAGAGCCTGGCGTCCTTTTAACCTTCGTGTTCGACGACAAAAACGTTTGCATAAAGATTTGCGGTAACTTGCTTTCCTTGCTGAGTCAAAGAAAGATATCTCAAAGCCTCTTTGATACAAGGATAGATATCAGTCCAGTAGATTTTCGAGTAACTCCCAAGCAAGTCCCCGGCATGGCGATAGCCCAACTTTTCATTCATTCCCGTTTCTTCATACTCGAAATAAAGCGCCCCCATTTTTTTCAAGTATCGCGGATCGCTTAATTGACCGATGGAATCTGCCGCTCGCAGCAATCCCGGAAAACTGGCGGTATCGGGCTTTCGTTCGCAATTTTCACTCAACGGACGAGTTCGTTCGATATTCTCCTTAATCGTTTCAGCTTCGATCAACTTGTGGCCGCTGAAGCGTTCGTCTACAAAGAGCTTACTGCGATCGACATGATAAGGGGCGAGGCTCGCATCGGTTGCCCCCGGCGGCAAAGAAATCATCGAACCCGTCCCCGAAGCATAGGAGTTGAGATCGATTCGATCCTGCTGGCAAACCCCTTTGATATAACCAATATCGCTACAAACTAGCGACAGAATGAAATGCAGCCAATCTTCGCAGGATACGCCTCCCTCTCGGATATGCTTGCCGCGCAAAATCTCTTGCCCCACCAGGGTCACCATAATGGTATGTTCCATGTTGTGATATAGGGCATCGCTATTGGAGATATTTTCGAGGGCCATTCCCCCCGCCCAAGCAATGATATCGGCATATGCGGGCTTATATCCCCCATAAGTGCGGTGGTAGCCATCCCTCAATCGCGTAACAAAATTTTGAATCAGAATTTCTGTGGCATTAAACATATCAAATTTGGCTCGCTCTATAACAGATACCCAGTTTGAAAAACCTTAAGGCTACTTCTCAATCCTGGTTATAAAAAGCACGGTCTGTATTGCGATCGTATGAGGCTTTTATAAACCATTACAATTATGACTTGCAACGAGTCAGAGTTGCCACACCCCAAAGAATTGAGGGTTGTGCGAGTATATTGCTCTGCGATCGGGAAAAACGATACAATTCAGACCCGATCGGGCAAGATCGGGCTAAAGTCCGAATTGTATCCATGCCATGACTCTGACGAGGCGAACCTTTAATCGACGTATCGTTCAGTTTGCAACGGGGGCTGTTGTTCCTCCAGTGCTGCTCGATCGATGTCGCAAACCCGTGTCCGCACCCCTGAATACGACTTCCATGGCTGCGGGAGTTAAAACCTATATCAACACGGCGATCGATGAGCTGACTCCAGAAACCGAACTCCTCGTTCCCACCTATCTTGGAAACGATCGCCGTCGATTTTACGGTCGCGGCGTGCCTCAAAGCTTAAATTTGCGCCATCAACTCCCCCTCGGTAGCGGTGCGAGCTATTTGGGCCGCAGCCTTAAAATTTGGACGGGGGCCGGCTGGACGGGACAGCCGACGATTATCAAAGATTTGGACAAAACCTACGCCATTGTCGGATCGTTCGACCACCATTTACGCAAACTCGACCTCGCTACCAACCAAGTGGTGTGGCAGTATAAATTTGATGACATCCTCAAAGGCTCGTCCACGGTCTATATCGACCCCCTCGCCAGCGATGAAAATCGGGTGGTTGTCTTGCAGGGGAGTCGGCGCGGGTTAAAAAATCCTATACGCACCCCCAAACCCGTGCCCAGTTTTCGGGCAATTTCCTTCCGCACGGGACAAGAACTGTGGCGGCTCAATATCCGCCTGACGCGAAGTTTCAGCCGAGATAACGATAGCAGCGCCATCGATTTGGGAAATGGGTTGCTCTTTAATGTCGCAGAAAACGGCATCGGCTATTTCCTCAACAGTGCCACGGCAACGGCGACACCCAAAGATGGGATCGTACAGCCGCAAGTCTTTTCCGAACTTCAGCTTTATCAAGATGGCGATGTGAAGCGCTACGGCGGGAATCTAGTCGCGGAATCGTCACCGGCCCGCCTCGACGATCGCATTTTCCTCGCCGCCGGGGGAGGACGTATCTACGGCATTAGTACCCTTACCCGCGAGGTGATTTGGCAGTTTATCGCCGGAGGAGATTTGAACGGAACGATCGCCATTTCCGATGAGAATAAGCTCTTTTGTGCGGTGGAACGGGAAAAGGTTCCCGGCCCCGGCGGAGTGTTCAAACTCGATCCCAATAAACCGCCAGAGGAGGCTGTGGAGTGGTTTTTCCCCACTGCCAATCGCGGGTTTAGTACCTGGAAAGGTGGCATTGTCGGGTCGGTGGCGCTCAACGAC
>NZ_JADEXN010000297.1 GCF_015207075.1 Zarconia navalis LEGE 11467 | reverse complement strand
GGTTCTTGTAAGATTGTCGGTATTTTTCTGTCACCTTCAGCCTTGCGTCGGACTTGGCTTTTTGATAATCCCGCCTCCTAGCAATACGTCACCATCATAGCAAACCGCTGCCTGTCCGGGGGTAATTCCAAATTGGGGTTCGTCAAAGGTAAACTTCACGCAATTTTCGTCAACCGGCAGGACGGTAGCTGGGGCGGGGGTCGATCGATAGCGCACCTGCACTTGGGCGCGAATGGGAGTGGTGGGGGGATCGATCGAGACCCAATTCATTCGCGCGACCGTGCATTCGGGCTGGTAAACGCGATCGCGGTCGCCGACGATTACCTGATTGCGTCCGGGATCGAGAGCGACCACGTACAGGGGGTGAGAGGCGGCAATTCCCAATCCTTTGCGCTGACCGATGGTGTAGTGGTGGATGCCGTCGTGCTGCCCTAAAACCTTGCCGTCGCCATCGACGATATCTCCAGTTTTCGGGGCGAGGTATTTATCTAAAAAGGTGCGCATGGAACCATGGGACTCGACAAGGCACAAATCCTGACTTTCAGGCTTGTCGGCCGTGCTCAACGCATATTGAGCGGCTAACGCGCGGGTTTCGGACTTGGGATATTCCCCCAAGGGAAAGACGCAAGCCTCGAGTAAGTCTTGGGTGAGGTCGTAGAGGAAATAAGATTGATCTTTGTTGCGATCGACCGCCCGTAACAACTGTACTCGACCGGTTTGGCTGTCGCGGTCGAGGCGAGCGTAATGACCCGTGGCAATGCGATCGATTCCTAACGTTTCGCGAGCGTAATGTAACATCGGGCCGAACTTCACCGCTCGGTTGCACTCGGAGCAGGGAAGCGGAGTAATTCCCCCTTCATAACCCGACACGAGATAATCGACGATATTACTTTGGAAAACATCCCGGCTATCGACGATGTGGTGCGGCACGCCCAATTGCTCGCAAATTCGGCCTGCATCTACCATACCTTCGGAGCAGCATTGACCTTTCCCCTTCATCAACCATAGGGTTAACCCCACCACGTCGTATCCTTGGTGGTGCAAAATGGCGGCAGCGACGGAACTATCGACTCCACCGGAAAGACCTACAACAATCTCGTTCATTTTCGCCGATCCGATTCGGACTCGGATATTGCTTTCCTTCTCGTATTGTGACATAGTATCGACCGCGTCCCGATCGGGGCGCGCGCATTCAGTCAAATCGAACGATAGGAGGTTTCAGGCGTGAAGCAATCCGATAGCTCTGGGACTTCCCGTTCTTGGGAATTGAAGCCCGCAGAAGAACCTTTGCAAACCATCGAGCGAGAACGCAATCTCCGGGCGGCTCGCATTGCGCTCGACATCGTAGAAACCCAGTGGGAACGAGTGTTAAGGGAACTCGATGCCTTGGATGTGGATTCAGATGCTCGAATGGCAGCGGCTCGTTTGGTGGGACAGTTTCAGATTCTCGATAAACTGGTGCAAGCCTTCTCTGAAGGCAGTTTGGGTTCGGACTACGAAATCGAAGCCCCCTGGCGACAAAAACTCATCGAGCGGGTGGTGGAAAGCTTTGAGTTGGATTTCAATCCGTCGTCGCCACCGCGTCGATACCGAGGACTTGCCGAGCAACTGGCCCATGCTTGCGGTTTGGAAGTCATTGAAGATTGACAACAGCTCTTGGGCAGCTTGGGAAAAACTTTAGTCATATCATGAGAACAATCAACAAAAATCGTCTCTTCTGGATGGGTGCTTCCCTCGGTCTGATTTTAGATCGGCTGACTAAATACTGGGTCGTGCAAAGCATGACCCTCTCCCAAAGCATTCCCCTTTGGTCGGGGGTTTTTCACCTGACCTACGTGACCAATACCGGAGCGGCATTTAGTTTGTTTTCCGGCAGCGTGTGGCTGCGCTGGCTATCGCTGCTGGTGAGTTTGGGTTTGATGGCCTTGGCGTGGTTCGGTCCGGGGTTGACACCCTCCGAACAAGCTGGATACGGTCTAATTTTAGGAGGTGCAATGGGCAATGGTATCGATCGCTTTGCCACGGGGGAAGTGGTAGATTTTCTCGATTTTCGGTTGATTCGATTTCCGGTATTTAACCTCGCCGATGTGTTTATCAACATAGGGATTATTTTTTTGCTGGTTGCCATGTGGCGACAGTCATCCGAAACCCAATAAGATCGGGTTCGGTGTAATACTTTGAAACATTTTAGATTCTAAATTCCCAACCTTTCCCATAACATTAAAGCCAGAAGTCGAGTTTAAATATTTGCTGTTGACGAATAGTTAAACGCAGACGATCGCGCACCCCAAAGCCATGACTTCACCACAGCCCCCGCAAAAACCGAACGCGAATCAACCCGATACCCAACCGCCCAAAACCTTTTTGGGGAAAATGACCCAGGTGGTCAAAAAGGCGGCGCGGGTGGACTTTAACAAACTCGCACTCAAGCCCGATGCCAGGGTTCCCGAGCTTTGGGTGCAAGCTGGAGACCAAAGTAAAGCCCAAGTTTATCCGTTGCTCGGCGATCGCTACTTACTGGGGCGATCGTCGAGCGCCTGCGATATCGTCGTTCGCAATGACAAGGTCAGTCAAACCCACGCTTCTCTTTCGAGAAATAGCCAGCAACCGCGAGCTCCTTTTACCATCAAGGACGAAAAGTCCAAAAACGGTATTTATCGGGGACGGCGGCGGATATCTGAAGTGGAACTGCATCACGGGGATATCTTTACCCTCGGGCCGCCGGAACTGGCCGATGCAGTGCGCGTTCAATTTGTCGATCCGCCGCCCTGGTACGTGAAAGCTTTTCGCTGGAGTCTTTATGGGGTCGGTGGCGTAACGGCACTGGTGGGAATTTGGATCGCCTACGAATGGACGAAAATTTCCGTTCGTCCCCTGCCGCGATCGGTCACCGGGCCGGTGGTAGTATATTCTCGCGACGGTCAGGCCCTGCGCCAGCAAACCCAAACCGCTCACATTGAGAAAAAGCGGTTGTCGGAGTTTTCCCCTTACCTCGCCGACGCGGCGATCGCTTCGGAGGATGGTCGCTTCAACTGGCACTTGGGCATCGATCCCCTAGGAATTCTGCGGGCGATCGCGACAAATATTCGAGGCGGCGGCATTCGCGAAGGGGGCAGCACCATTACCCAGCAGCTCGCTCGCAGTTTGTATCGCGATTACGTGGGCACGGCGGATTCCGCCGGTCGCAAGCTTCGAGAAGCGGTGGTGGCACTGAAACTGGAGACGTTCTACAGTAAAGACGAGCTACTGCTGCTGTATTTGAACCGAGTATTTTTGGGGCTGGATTTGTACGGTTTCGAGGATGCGGCACAGTTTTATTTCGGCAAGTCGGCGACGGATTTGACTTTGTCGGAGGCGGCGACGCTGGTGGGGATTTTACCGGCCCCGAATAGTTTTAACCCCATTCAGAACTATCAGTTGGCCGTGGAGTATCGAGATCGGGTCATCGATCGAATGCGGGCGATGGGAAAGATTTCCTCGGAGGAAGCCACTCGAGCGCGGCGATCGCGGATTGAAATCAATCCCAAAGCGTCGGAAATTCTCGAAAGCACGATCGCCCCCTATTTTTACGACCGCGTTTTCGCCGAACTCGAAGCGTTGTTGGGGGTGGGACTCGCGCGCGAGGGTAATTTCATCGTCGAGACGGGACTCAATACTCGCTTGCAAACCTTGGCTGAAAATACGATCGAAAGTGGAGTCAATACCCTCGGAGTCAGTGCGGGGTTTTCCCAAGGGGCGTTGGTTTCCATCGATACTCGCGATGGGGAAATTCTCGCCCTCACTGGCGGGGTGGATTACCAGGACAGTCAGTTTAACCGGGCCACTCAAGCTTTGCGGCAACCGGGTTCGACATTTAAGATGTTTGCCTACGCTGCCGCTCTCGAAGACGGATTTTCTCCCGGAAAGGTTTATTCGTGCGCCCCACTGACGTGGCGGGGTCAGTCCTTTAGCGGCTGCGAGCGTACCAGTGGCAGCGCGACGATGTACCAGGGGTTGGCTCAGTCGGAAAATGCGGTCGCCTTGCGCGTGGCTCAGGATTCAGGACTCGATCGAATGGTGCAGACGGCCCGACGGATGGGTATTACCTCCGACCTCAACCCCGTCCCCGGTTTGGTCTTGGGGCAAAGCGAGGTAACGTTGCTGGAGATGACCGGGGCTTACGGGGCACTGGCGAATCAAGGCTGGTTCAATCCGGCTCATGCCGTCCGTCGGATACGCGATAGCAGCGATTGCACCAACCCCAGTGACGTGCAAACCTGTCGGGTGATTTACGATTACGAGCAAGAAAGCCGCAACAGCCGTCGCGCCGTTTCTCCGGAGGTGGCATTTACAATGACGGAGTTGCTGCGGGGCGTGGTGCAAAATGGTACGGGAGCTAGCGCCTATTTAGGTCTGGATGGAGCTGGGAAAACGGGAACCACAAACGATGGGGTGGATTTGTGGTATATCGGCTATCTACCCAGCCGGGCGATCGCCACTGGGGTTTGGTTGGGCAATGATGACAATACTCCCACATCCGGCAGCAGCGCTCAGGCGGCTCGAGTTTGGAAAGACTATATGGGGCCGGCAGCGCAGTGAAGGAGACGTGGAGATGGGGAGAATAAAGAGTGCCCATTTTTTCGAATTGTCCATTACCTGTTCGCTACTCTCCCTGTCTCCTTTACTCTCAAACCCTACGCTATTCTTATGACTTTGCCCGTGGAGGCAGCTATGAGTGAAATATCGGCAACGGTAACAGATGCGATCGCACCTTTAGAAGAGGCAACGGCGACTGAAGAAACTTGGGAACATCCTCAACCGCCCCAAAATTTGCCCTATGACGATGGAGAACCTTTGGAAACCCCGCGCCACCGGACAGCGATGAATCTGCTCATCGCTTCGGCTAATGACTACCTAGCTCGAATTCGCTCCGATTTTTTCTGTGGGGGCAATATGTTTGTCTACTACAGTGAAGCTCAAGTTCGCAATAAAGATTTTCGCGGCCCGGATTTTTTTGCAGTACTTGACGTGGAGGGGGAAGACATACGCGATCGCAAATACTGGGCAATTTGGGACGAAACCGGGCGCTACCCGGATGTTATCGTCGAGCTGATGTCGCCGAGTACGGCGCGAATCGATAAGGTTCTGAAAAAAGATCTCTACGAACGCACGTTCAAAACGCGAGATTACTTTGTTTACGATCCCTACCAACCGGAATCCCTGCAAGGCTGGACTCTCGATGCCAATCAAACATACCAACCTTTATCTGCGAATGATCGCGGTTGGTTGTGGTGTCGGACATTGGAATTGTGGTTGGGGACTTGGGAAGGGACGGTTCAGCAGCAGTCGGCAACGTGGCTGCGATTTTTCGATCGCGATGGGAATTTAGTGTTATTGCCGTCAGAAGCTGCCGAAGCAGAACTGAACCGTACCGAAGCGGAACTGAACCGTACCGAAGCGGAACTGAACCGTACCGAAGCGGAATTAGAAAAGGAACGGCTCAAATCCCAGGCGATGGCGGCACACTTGCGATCGATCGGCATCGACCCCGAGCAACTTTAGATGAGCCATCCAGACAGGGTAATCCGCATTTTGGGGATCGATCCGGGGTTGGCAACGGTTGGATTCGGCGCGATCGAATGTACGAAAACGTCCGCAAATCTCGATCGGGTAAACGTTCTCGATTTTGGCATTATCAAAACTCCAGCCAAGGAGGAAATCGGACAGCGATTGAAAACGATTTACGAAGATTTGCACGCTGTCATTGATGAGTTTAAGCCGGATTTAGTGGCGGTGGAAAAGCTCTTTTTCTATCGCATGGGAAATACTATTTTAGTGGCTCAAGCGCGGGGAACGATCGTGTTAGTCTTGGCGCAGCGAAATGCGAACTGGGTGGAGTTTACGCCCGCACAAGTCAAACAAGCACTAACGGGATATGGAAACGCAAAAAAAGATGAGGTGCAAGAAGCCGTGGCGCGGGAGTTGAGTTTGGAGGTTCTCCCAAAGCCCGATGACGCGGCAGATGCCTTAGCGATAGCGCTGACGGCGTGGTATCGGGTTTAGCCTTAACAATTCACGACTCGAACCCGACGCTGCTGCAACATCCGATCGTACAATCCTTCGAGTTGGGTAATATTCTTGTCGAGGGTGTAGCGCTCCAAAACCCGCTGGCGAGCCTTATAACCCAGTAGGTTGGTTAACTCGGGATGATCGCGAAACAGGGGTAATAACGTCTGCAGTTGGGAGGTGACGTGTTGGGGATCGAGGACGACTCCCGCACCTTTGGCAAGCACTTCGCCATCAGCCCCCACATCGGTCGCCAAACAGGCCAAACCACAGGCCATTCCTTCAAGCAGCGACAGGGATAAACCTTCGACAGACGAGGGCAAAATAAAGACATCAGATCCCCGGAGGATATTAATCCGGTGCTGTTCGTCGGCGATAAATCCCAGCCAGAGGATGCCGTATTCCCCACCGTAGGCAGCCATCAGGGAAGGTGCGAGGGGTCCATCTCCCACCACGAGCAATTTGCTCGATGCACCTATGCGCGAATGCTTCCAAGCCTTGAGCAGGGCCTCGACATTTTTCTCGATCGCAATTCGACCTTGATAGACGAAAATGCGATCGGCATTCAGCTCTGCTTTCAAACTCGATGCGCCGGGAGAA
>NZ_JADEXN010000012.1 GCF_015207075.1 Zarconia navalis LEGE 11467 | reverse complement strand
TCTTAGAAGGGCAGCAATTTTCCACCACTACCAAACTCAAAGGTCAGCTTCTCACCTATTTAGCCGATGCTTTTGGCGAAGAGGCGGGTCCGGCAAATAATATAAGCTTCGGCTATCGTACTCGATTGAGTTTCATTAGCAGTTTCAGCGGTCGAGATCGATTGTTAGTAAGGCTCCAAGGTATCAATTTAAGACGACTCGATACGGCGACGGAGTTTTCCGAAGGCAGTTTGAGTGGGGCCACCAACGAAACCCGCTTTCTGAGGTCTGGGATTTCCGGAGATGGAGACGTGCGCTTACAAGCCCTGAGCTATCGTTTTCCCGTTGGTGACAAACTAACGGTTTCTGTAAATCCCTTTACTAACAGTGGCATTCTTACCGAACGAATCGGCCCGTTTGCCAATCCCACCAAAGGCGCGATTACTTACTTCGGTGCCACTCATCCCACCCTCAACCCGATCTCTCTTCAGTCGGGTGCGACCGCGCAATGGGATGTAAACCCCTGGCTCAACCTCGATTTTTCCATCGGCAGCGAACGCGGTGCGAGCAACAATCCCGCGATCGGACTTTTCGATGGCGGGTACGCAGCTTCGGTGCGATCGGTTTTCGATTTCGATGCCTTGAGATTTTCCCTCACCTACATCCACTTTTATTCTCTGAGCGGCGCGGATACCCGCTCGGGTAGTAACGCCGCCCGCATCTCGGGAGCAGGTCCCGTCGTCGGAAGTGCCTATGTCTCGGGGATCGCATATGAAGTTTCGCCAAAATTTAGGCTGGGTGCATCTGCGGGCTTGATTAGCGCCCGTAGTTTGGGTGAGGGCACCAAAGGCGATGCCCGAGTGATGGATTATCGCTTCTTTTTCGCCTTTCCCGATTTAGGACAAAAGGGAAACTTAGGGGGGATCGTACTCGGGATGCAACCGCGACTGACGGACACGAGCAATCCTCTACTCGCCCAGGCGATTGGTTTTCCCGACGGACAAAGGAACGATCGAGATACGGGGTTTCATATCGAAGCTTTTTACACCCATTACCTCAACGACAATATCGCCATTACTCCCGGTATCGTCTGGTTAACTGCCCCGAACCACGACGCGCGCAACTCCGATGTAATTATGGGCGTAATTAGGACCAGCTTTACGTTCTAAATTGACTTGTATTTTTTTATCTTTTCGGGTGCGTTCGCTTTTGATAGCAACCGCGCCTTGCAGTTAGGACAACGCCAGACACTTATGTCATTAACCCGTGGTCTTTCCCCCCCTGCCTCCCCTGCCTCCCGACGGTCGGCGTTCCCTTGCGTCTTGCGCCGACGCGGGGTCCGACCGCTGCCCGCAGTCACTTGTGTCCTAACCGATATTGCGACTGCTATACCTTGGGGTAAAACCTAATTTTTGGCACGAGATATACAATTTCAATACCCAGTCGCTTAATGTCTCTTTCTAAATATAAGATTACCCCGATCGTCTCGGTTGTTGTCTGGCTCGCATGGTTAACCATTCTCGGTTTTAGTTCTGCATTTTCCTACTTAATTGATAATTGGGAAGTTGCGGTTACCATGATATTTGGATCGGCGATCGCTGGCGGAACGAGTCTCGGGGGAGGAGCCGTTGCTTTCCCAGTCTTTACGAAACTTTTGCATATTGCTCCAGCGGATGCGAGGATATTTTCTCTGGCAATTCAAAGCATTGGTATGAGTGCGGCTTCCCTTACCATTTGGTTGAGTGGCATTACAGTTGAGTGGCGAATTGTTCGCTGGGGAAGTCTGGGCGGCTTTCTGGGAATTTTCCTGGGGTTGCGTTTTTTTGCGCCTATTTTTCCTCCAGATGCGATCAAGATGTCTTTTACGCTCCTTCTGGCTAGTTTTGCCATGACGTTATGGGTATTAAGCCAAAAAATAAAACAGCGTAATTCAACAATTGCCTATTGGGGAGTTCGCGAGAAGCAACTCTTTTTCTTAGCCGGAATAATGGGAGGAATTATCAGTGGCTTAGTGGGAAATGGGATCGATATCTTGGTCTTTTCGGTGATGGTGCTTCTGTTTCGCCTCAACGAGAAGATTGCCACCTCCACTTCTGTGGTGCTAATGGCGATTAATGCGATCGCTGGATTCGCTCTCCAAGTCTTTTTCTTCCACGATTTTGGCGAACCCGTGTTGAGTTACTGGTTCGCTGCGATACCCGTTGTCGTTATTGGTGCGCCAGTCGGGGCAATCCTTTGTAATTTATTAAGCCGTCAAACGATCGCAAATTTCCTCATTAGTCTGATTTCGATCGAACTCGTGACTTCTTTCGTCCTGATTCCACCCAGAGCAATCGTCGTCTGTTCGAGCGTCGTTACCCTGATTGTCTTTTCTGGGTTGAACTATTGGATGTATCGCCAGGGGATGACTGAAGTGCCAGAGTTCGACTCTTTATAGAACCGAGAGCGCTCGGCATTCAACGAGCGGATTCAGTCCGCAGTAAGGTTTTGTCAATCTTGCCCGTCGGCGTTTTGGGCAGCTCGGGATAAAATTCAATAAATTCGGGAATCATATACTTAGGCAAACGCTCGGCACAAAAATTTTCCACATCTTTCTTCGTCAGAGTGGTTCCTTTGTGGAGAGCGACTGCCGCCTTAATTTTGTTACCGATGTCTTCGTCGGGGATGGCAATGACTGCGACCTCTTCGATCGCAGAATGATTGTAGAGTACTGTTTCGATTTCCTCAAGTTCGATCCGGTATCCTCGACTTTTAATTTGATTATCGCAACGCCCTAAATAGATATAATTGCCATCAAAATCGCGTTTGACTAAATCGCCCGTTCGATAAACCCGTTCTTCCCAGTTGCAACCCGGTACGGGGAATGGAGCAAGACTCGATCGCGTTTTTTCTGGCATTCCCCAGTAGCCCTTCATTAAAGAAGGCCCGCGCGCGTAAAGTTCTCCAGTCTCCCCAGGTTGCGCTATTTCTTGGTTTGCGTTGACGGCAAAGACCTCAGTGTTGGCACAGGCTTTACCCAAGGGAAGGGATTTGACGCGATCGCTCGGGATTTCCCGAACCGGATAATAGGTACAGACATTCGTTTCAGTCGGACCGTAGAGGTTATAGTACCCGGCCTGCGGTACCAATTCCATCAACTGACGAAGGTACTTAATCGGGAATACTTCCCCAGCAAACAAAATCGTTCGCAGATGAGGTAGTTGAATGTCTTGCAAGTTACCGTAAACAACGAGTTGCCGCAACACCGAGGGAACGGAATACCAAATCGTAATCTGTTGTTGTTCGATAAACTTGGCTAAATTTTTGGGAAAGACCGAAAGTTCTGGGGGAACCAAAATGACGGTTGCCCCGGCTTTAATGGTCGTAAAGATATCGAAGATAGATAGATCGAAATGAAAGGGCGCGTGGTTGGAGATGCGATCGCCTGCCCGTACCTGAAAACACTCATACGCCCAATTGACAAAGGTTAGAGAAGCACGATGGCCGATCGTCACCCCTTTCGGCGTGCCAGTGGAACCAGAGGTATAGAGAATATAGGCTAAATCGTCTTCAATCGCATTAGCAGTAGGTAACGAGTTGGCTGGTGTTTGCAATACCTCCTGCCAAGATACAACCCGAAGCGTTGAGGGATTTTCTATCTCTGGGACGGCCTCATCATCAACTAGAACCAGACATCGGACAGAAGAAGAGTCTGGCAACTTAAGACTGACTGCCTTTTTTTGAGTCGTCACCAAACCCTTAATCTGGCAATTGTCGATAATAAAGGCGACTCGCAACAGCGGAGCAAAGGGATCGAGAGGAACGTAGGCTGCCCCAGCTTTCAAGATACCGAAAATGGCAATGACGGCTTCAATGGATTTGTTCAGGTAGATACCGATGCGATCGCCTTTGGATATCCCACCGTGGGTTAAAACGTTCGCTAAATTATTAGAGAGTCGATCGAGTTCTCCATAAGTAATGCTGCGGTCTTTATAAATGACCGCCTCGCGATCGCCGTCATGTTTAGCACTCGTTTCTAAAAGCTGGTGCAGGAGATAGGGCATAGATTTTTAGGTTTTCTCCACAGCTAAGGACGGAAATATCAGGGAACGATCCACTCCACAGGAGTCTGCGGAGAAGTCCGAACGGTCGATGACCATGTTTTTATATCCCTCGAAAAGACGGGGATTTTCCATCATGTCTAAGAATTTATGGTATTTCTCGTGGTTCTCAAAGAAATCTCCTGAGAGGATGAAATGACTGGCTGCTAAAGCCACTTCATGGCGTTTGTGGTCAACCTGAAAAGCCGATCCCGCTTCGGCCCAACTCAGGGCGTGGGGCTGGTAAAAGAGGCGAATCAGTCGGTAGACAAAATTATAAGCGCCATTAATTTGTCCGTAGGCTTTTTCTAAAAGCTCTCGACTATCCATCTGGTTGGAAGACAGCATTCGATCGAGGGCATTGGCAACGAGAAAACTGCTTTTGACCGACAGAAAAATGCCACTGGAAAAAATGGGATCGACAAAGCAACTGGCATCGCC
The DNA here is from genome assembly GCF_015207075.1 of Zarconia navalis LEGE 11467. Classification (GTDB taxonomy): domain Bacteria; phylum Cyanobacteriota; class Cyanobacteriia; order Cyanobacteriales; family Geitlerinemataceae; genus Zarconia; species Zarconia navalis. Next base: position 17,243 of record NZ_JADEXN010000012.1, on the reverse strand, counting down.
CACCATTGCATATTTAGCCCCAAATTTGTTTTCAGAATAATAGGAATAGTCTCCCTCAACCTGCAATGGCGTGGAGGTTTTGGCTCCTTGGAGTAAATCCCGAACAAATTCCGAGGAATTTAACTCCTCCTGGTACAGTTCCTGCCGCCAGTCTTCAACGTTGCTTTGTTGAAGTTCCTGCCTTTTCTGATTGAGATAGGCAGTATCCATTACCACTCCAACACTCACCCAATCTAAACCGAGGGGTACCACCCAAGCCCATCCCCTTTTTTCGCCCCCAAGATAGAGAATAATTGTGCCTCCTTCTTCCAATCCGCCCTTGAGGGTTTTGACTCCTTTCCAGTGAGTTGACAAAGCGGTGCGTTGAAACTCTTTATGCCCTTTTCTCCAACCTTTGCCGCTGGCAATGAAACTGGAACGCCCGCTGGCATCAATCAGAAACCGAGTGCGTAAGGAAAGGGTGTCGCCATTGGGTGCGATCGCGTCTACCTCAACGGTGTCGTCTTCCCCCTCTAGGTTCACCCGGCAAACCTTTGTTTCTTCCCTGACTTGCGCCCCATGTTGGCTGGCATTATCCAGCAAAAGCTTGTCAAACTCGCTCCTGACCACTTGAAAGGATAAGAAGCTCTCGTCTTTGATGACATGATTGAAACACCAGTTGGTTGAATGGGAGCCATCGCTGCTAATAAACCGAACGGTAGGTTTGCGCACAAACCGCTTTTCCATCTGGGGTAAAACCCCAAGGTCGCAGAAAAGTTCGTAACAAAAGGGCAACAGGGACTCTCCCACATGTGGGCGAGGGAATTTTTCCTTCTCTAATACGACAACTCGATGTCCCTTTCTTGCTAAAAGCGTAGCGGCTGTAGAACCAGCTGGGCCGCCACCAATAATCACAACATCTTGCAAAGTTTCCATCTATAACTCCATTATTTAACGAACACAGATTGTCAAGCGACTGACACTGGTGAGGCTGTAAACGCATTAGCTGTTAAGTCGCCGAGCAGCTTATGCCAGACATGATTGGGGTTTTTTTCCACTAGATTCACCAGCTTTCTCATTTCCTCAAGCACTGGGGGTTCTTCTTCGTCATACACATCTCCCGAAAGCAATTTCACCAGATCTAAGCGATAGCGAGGATCGTCAACGAACATCGTAAATAAAATGTTCAAGCGATAATAAAGGGAGATAAATTTGTACCAATTGTTCGTACCGCGTCGCAGCATTATTTCGTAATTTTGCAAATGCTCTCGCCTAAATACTTCATTCTTCAAAGTGGATTGCTCGAAAGCTTTGATGATTTCTTGACTAGCTAGCCGAGCGCTGTTCAAAGCTACACTAACTCCTGAAGAGAAAATGGGGTCTACAAAACGAGCGGCATCACCAATTAAAATCCAGCCATCACCACAAAATTGCTGCATCGCATAGCTATAGTCTCCTTCTTCTTTCCAGGGACGTACTTGTTTCGCCTGCTTCAACTTCTCAAACACTTCGGGTTGAGTGCTGAGGCAATCCCAGAAAAATTGCTCTCTCTCTTGTTTCTTCTTAACAAAATGTTCTTTTTGCGTTACGACTCCAAAGCTAGTGATGGTTTCGGTAATGGGAATTTGCCAGACCCAGGTATTGGTAATCGGTAGGAAGTGAATAAAAATGTAGTCTTGCTTGTCGGATGTCTCTCGGTCATATCCTTCAAACCAAGTGTGGATAGCACATTGATTGAAAACTGGGTCTTTGATTTTCAACTTTAACTGAGTGCCGAGCAAGGTGCGACGACCGCTAGCATCAACAACTAGTCGAACACACGTCTCAATGTTCTGCTTGTCTTTTGAGACAATGATGCGTGGGTAGTCGCCTTCAGGGAAATCAACACGGTTGACTCTCACCCCTTCATAAACAGTTGCGCCCAGTGTTTGAGCATGTTGAAGTAGGATCTGGTCAAATTTGCCCCGATCGACATGATAAGTGTAGTTGCGATCGCCAGACATTTCGCGTTCGTCAAAGCGAATATCAACTCGACAGTCCGGTTCTGTGTCCTCCAAATCCATGCTGTATATTTTCCCTGTAGCAGATGTCCATGCTGCGCCGTATTTGTGAGGAAATTTAGCTTCTTCCATTTGCTCTAGCAAGCCAAGTTCTTGAAGAACTCGGTTTGCTGCTGGCACAAGGGACTCGCCCACATGGGGTCGGGGAAAGACTTCACGCTCAAATACCACGCAACTAATGCCTGCTTGAGTGAGATAGGCAGCTATGCTTGACCCAGCAGGTCCACCGCCGATAATACCAATATCAAAGTCTGGTTGATTCATGTTCAAATCCATAATTAGCGAATGACAATATCTTGAATCGTTTCCATTTAGACTCCCATCATTTGAGCAATAATTTGAGACTGAATTTCCGAGGTTCCCGAGTAAAGTTTGCTTCCTAAAGCATCTCTCAATTCTCGTTCGAGTTCTAACTCGGTTAAATAGCCGTAGCCGCCATGAATTTGAATTGCATCGAGACAAGTTTGTACCCAAGATTCACTAACGTGCAACTTGACCATCGCTGCTTCTGAGATCGCTGTTTTTTTGATGTGTTTTAACCACCCCATTTTATACAGCAGAGATCTAGCCGTTTCCAAACGCAGTTTCATCTCCACAATCTTGCTAGAAACAAGTTGAAATTTGCCAATCGCTTGACCAAATTGCTGGCGTTTCTTGGCATACCGAATGCAGGTTTCTAGCAATCGTTCCATCGTCCCGATCGCACTCGCCAAAATGAACCCTCGCTCCCATTCCATGCTGTGATTGAAGATAGCCAGACCCGCTCCTTCTCGACCCAGACGATTTTCTACCGGAACTTGGCAATTTTCTAAAACCAATTCTCCCAATTGAGTCGTTCTCAACCCCATCTTAGAAATTTTGCGGTTCATCACAACTCCAGGAAAGTCTTTTTCGACCAGAAATCCCGTAATTCCCCGTTTTCCCTTCTCCGGAGCCACATTCGCAAAGACAATATTCAGGTCAGCAACGGGACCGTTGGTCACCCAATTTTTCGTCCCATTTAATATATACTTGTCTCCTTGAAGTTCGGCCGTTGTTTTGAGACTGTAGATATCCGAGCCTGCATCGGGTTCGCTGGCGGCATGTGCGCCGATTAATTGACCCTGACAGAGTTTGGGAAGATACTTTTGTTTTTGAGCTTCCGTACCAAAGGTGAGAATTGGAATTTCACAAGCCCAGATTTGCGCGTTAATGGCAAAAATTAGACCATTATCTTTACAACCGTAGCCTAATGCTTCTAAGCCACAAATAGTGGTTAAAATATCGGCTTTACCTCCGCCATACTCTCGGGAAATAGGTAGACCGATTAGACCAAAATCACCGCATTTTTTCCATCCCTCTCGATCGAACTCTTCTCGCCGATCTAAGTCAACGAGATTGCTTTGCAATTCTTGTTGGGCGAATTGAACCACTTTCTTTTTAAATTGAATCTGTTCTTCTGTCCAAGAGAAATCCACAATATTTGTTTGGGAGTAATACAGTTTGCAATGTTAATTAAAATGTAGCAAATTGCTACTAAGGATTCGCAAAAGTTTCGATCGGCAAATCATTCGATAGTACGACCGTTGAACTTTTCATCCTATTCCTTCTTCTCAAGAACATATAGTTGTTGGATTTTTTGCTTCTTCTAGCCAAGTATCGACCTGCTGTTGATTGCTTTCTACCCACTCTTGGGCATGGCGACGAATATCTTCGGGACTGCTTTCACCCTCGGCAATGCGTTGGAATTCTGTAACTAAATCTTCAACCGGAATCTGGACTTGTTGAATCCAGCATTTAGCGGCTGGGTTCGCCTCCATAAACGTTTTGTTCGCCAAAACTTGCATCCGATTAACCGGAAATCCTAAGTTTTTACCTTCAGCTAAGGTATCCCGATCTGTGAAGTTTTGCTGACCTTCGGGTAAAGCGGTGAAGGGAACGGGTAACCAGACGACATCTTTACCAATCTTTAACTGATAATCGAACCACGAGGGGATAGATGTATAGTAAAGAACGTGTTTTCCTTGTTGATGGCGAGCCAGAACATCTGCAAAGAGAATGGAAGCGCTTCCTTTGTCATGCTCGACCGTCTTTTGGAGTTCGTAAGCCTGCAAATGATAATCGATGATTCGCTCGCAAGCCTGACCGACCTCACAACCGGCTAAATTCGCTTTCCCATCACCATCTGAATCAAAAAGCTTAGCAAGTTCTGGGTCTTTGAGCTGCCCTAGATCGGTAATTTTGTATTGCTCGGCCGTTTGGCGATCGATACTATAGCCTTCTAATAAATTGGGAATGAGAACTCCAACTCGCTCTAATTTTTCCTCCCCACCCCCTTTTTCAAAAAATTTTGCGTGGGATTTCTCCAAGTGAGGAATATAAAACTCTAAATCGCCATTACCAACAACCGGATGGGCAATACTGGGACTAAGTTGTTTAATCTCTTCAACCTCGTAACCCAGCTTTTCTAAGCCAATATTAATGATTTCTGCAAAAAACCGTCTCTCCGGTTTTGCAAATGTACTCGGACGCACTTTCACCCCTTGACCGGGCATCTGTGCTGTTGCTGTTTCTGACTCTCCTGTATTGGGAGATGGTGCCGTAGCGATTGGAGTGGGTTGACAAGCAACTAACCCCACGAGCAACACGGCTACCACTGTCGGCAATGTTGTCGGAAACGAGAATTTTATCGTTCGATCGATTCTAGTGAAAAGAGTTGGCATCGGAAAGCAAAATACAGCAACTAGGAAATTGACATGACTGATGATAAAGCCGAGATTGGCTGCGTGGAATTCGCTAGAATTTCCGCAAGTAAAGTCTGATAATTCTCTGCCATTTTCTCGATCGCACTAGCCGCAAATAATTCGGTTTTGTACGACCAAAGGCAAACTAGGGAACCTTCTATCTCTGATACTCTCAAACCCAAATCCAAGGCAGCAGACATTCCCGTGGGTAGGAAAACAGGCTCGAGTTCGAGTCCGGCAAAATCAACCCGTACCTGCGTTTCCTGCGGCACAGAAAACGGTGATAGTCGATCGGCACTCGGGGTGTTGGGTTCTGGCATATTGAACAAAACCTGATACATTTGTCTGCCGTGCGACTCGCTTTCCTTAAATAGCCGTTCCTTCAATACACTGTAGGGATAATCTTGATGTAAAAGAGCGCCCATCACCGTCTGGCGGACTTGAGCTAAAAAGGCTTTGAAAGAAGGATTTCCAGAACAATCCTCTCGCAGAACGATACGGTTACACAGATTACCCACAACCGTTAAGAATTCGCTTCGGGTTCTGCCACTGGCTAAAGAGCCGATGACCATATCCTCTTGCCCGGTGTAGCGGTAAAGCAGAATAAAGAAAGCAGCGAGCAGAACCATGTAAAGTGTTGCTCCCTCGGTCTTCGCGATTCCCTTAATTCGCTCGGTCAGTTCTGGACTCAGTTGGCTTTTATACAAAGCACCTTCATGAGTTGCCATTTCCCGGCGCGGCTTATCTGTCGGCAGGTTAAGTCTGGGTAACTCCCCCGCTAGCTCCCCCTGCCAGTAGTTCCAGTGACGCTCCCCTTTCGGACTCTCTAACAGGGAGTTTTGCCAGTTGGCAAAGTCTATATATTGTCGTTCGGGTTGGGGGGACAGGGATGCTATCTGGTTCGTTTCTAGCAAGTAACTCAGGCGCAGTTCGTCGATGAGTAACGACCACGATCGCTTATCGACGGCGATAATGTGGCTGACGAGAACGAGGATGCGATCGCCGGTCGAGCGAGCGAACAAATGAACCCGCAGCATTGGCCCTCCTGCCAAGTCAAAAGGATGATGGAGGGCTTGAGTCACTCCCCGTTCGAGTTGCTCCCAACTCCAATCGGAAGCATCTTTTTCCTCGAAGTCAACTGTCCCCTCTTCGCAAACTTGCTGCCGCGGTTGCCCATCAACAACAGCATAAGTGGTTCGTAAAATCCCATGACGATCGACTAGGGTTTGACAGGCGCGTTGCAGGGCGCGAACGTCTAATTCTGAATGGATGCGAGCGGAAAACCGAACGTGGTAAATCCAATTTTGAGAAGTTTGCCCGTGGAGCTGCCAAATTAATTTCTGCTGCGCTCCGAGGGGATATAACGTTTTAAGCTGGGCAAGGGTTGAGTTCATGGGAAATGTTGCCAACAGTGAGTTTAGCGACTAAAGCACAACAGGGGTTCAAAGGTGTCACTCGTAAACAATTCCGTATCCGGGTAGTAGGCAGACCAAATCGACCATTCCTTAATCCCTGAATTTACAAACGAGAGTCGATCGCCGCGCAATTTTCCTTCATAGGCTTCGCCGAAATAATTCCAGGAACTTCGGGTATTTTTATCGACAATTTTTCCCTCGTCGGTCTGCTCGAAATCCAGGACCTCGCCATCTAAGCGACGAGAAAATGCGATCGCCTGCAATGTTCCGGGGGGATGAAAAATGGCAATGTCTTCTTGTCCGATGCGATCGCCAATAACAACTCCAGTTCGATCTAATCCTAAAAGAGGATAGGCTTTAGCCTGTGAATGACTCTTCACCCCCAACACTAACGTATGGTTCGGCAAGCGCGTGTCTAAAAGCTGTAATAAGGTTGTCGCCATCTCGAGCGGCATACCTGAAGAACCGGGTCTGTATTGACTGCCATGTCCTTTCCGTTCTGGCTGTTCCCCATACAAAACTTGGGATGTCGGATGCTGCTCGAGCCATTCCGACCACAGACATTGATAAATGGGAAGACGTTTGAGCGTCGTACCTTTGAGAGAACCGTATAAGGCTTCCCCGCTAAAGGTTCGCCACAAACTATCCGTTTCTCGATCTGTAATCAGAATCGAGCCGTTGTACAGTCCAATCAAGCCAAACGTATAGCGGTTGCCCTCAATTGTTGGCTCGAAGGCAGAGGCACTGCTACAGGCTTCGCAAAACGTAATCAGAATGGGTTGGTTATCTAGGATTAGGTTGGCGACGTGGTGATTTTTCATAATCCACCACGGGAATGCCCAGGCTTTACCGTTCAGATAGAGACCCAAAACGGGGTCGTCTGGTTTCATATGATCTGAGTTGCTCGCTGCGTGCCAGATCGGTTCGTCGATGGGTTTAAACCAACTCAGTTTTTCTCGAGTTTCGCGATCGTAAATTTTTGCCTTGGGCAACTCGGGAATTTTAATTAAATTGAAAGTTTTTCTCATTTTTAATTTGCCATTCAAGTTATCGAATAACTGTTAAATTATCGCTTTGTTCTTGCTTTTCTACAGCGATCAGATCTTTGAAATTATCTCCCCTTGCCAAAATTGTGGATACAAAACTCATTAATTCTTGTTCCACACCGCTCTCGAATTGAATGGCTTTTTTCGCTAGTTCGCTCGCTTGGCTTTCAGACAGATAGTGAGGCAACGCTAAGGAGCGGCTGACCTCCAAGCGTCCTTGTAGCTGATGGGAGAAAAGCGCTTGAGTTTGAATGCAAGACTGGGGCTTTTTCAAACAACGATCGATGGCCCAAGCCACCAGGGAAGCAGAATACATGCCAAAGGTCATCCCTACGGAAAAAATGGGATCGACAAATCCGGCCGCATCGCCAATCAGGAAAAAGCCAGAACCCGCTATTTGAGTTGAACGATAGGAATAATCTTGAATTTTGCCAAAACTACCTTCACAATATTGAGCAGTTTCCAACATTTGACTGAGGATTTTGTGGTCGTAACATTGACGGAGGAAAAAAGATTTCGATGATTCTCCCGAGCGTTTGGCTGCTTTGATAAACTCGTGCGGAAAAATCAAGCCAACACTAGTTCTTTCCCTCAGGGGAATATGCCACGACCATCCCCAATCTCCCGTTCCAGGTATCGAGCAAATCAAGGTTGTCATCGGAACTTTAGATAAATCGTCCCTGGGGTGAGCTTTGCCATCGCACCCCATGTACTTCGAGTTTTTGAAGTACCCCCACATACTCATAAACCGAAAACTTTCGTCAAACACGCGGCAACCGAGTTGTTTGGCTACAACCGAATTTTGACCGCTGGCATCAACGACAAATTGACAGTTGATTGTGCCTAATGTCTTGTCTGGAAGGAAGCGATAGTTTACGGTTTGCTTGCCGCCGACATCGTCGGAAAATTTAACATCTAAGACCGCAACTTCTTCAAAAATCTGCGCTCCTTTTTCTCTGGCGTTTTCGAGTATAATTTGGTCGAAGCGGTCTCGTTCGACATGAAGTGCTGGGCGAGTATATCCAAATTCTAGAAACGAAAATTGTTGTACCTTGTCATTCCAGAAAATTGTACCGCCTGCCTTGCCGAGAAACCCTTCTGCGGCGATTTTATCGCTCACTCCAGCGCTATCGCAATACTTCCAGAAATGAGGAATCAAGCTTTCTCCAACATGAGGACGAGGATGTTTTGCCTTCTCCAATAACACGACATGGTAACCATTTTGGCTGAGAAATGTGGCAGCCAGACTCCCAGCCGGACCACCACCGATTACAACAATATCGCACTCATTCGGTATTTTCATGTTCAACAATTTTTTGGTTTTGATTTAACTTCAAGAAAGTCGATAAGAAAGACGAACGATCGCGATATTAATCGCATCAAAAACAGCTTTTATATTTAACGTTCGTGTATTTGTATCGTCTTTTATCAAAGTAAAGATTTTAATTTTCAGTCGATCTAACTTTCGACTTTGGAAATCACAAAATCATGAATTGCATTAATTGTGGCAAAATTTTCTAACATGAGTTCTTCCGGATCGAAGGCGATGCTAAATTCGTCTTCCAAAAAGTTGATCAAACGAAATATTCCCATAGAATCAATGATTCCTTGTTCGATGAGAAGCAAATCGTTATCTAAATCTTCTTCAGGTTGAGAAGACATAAATTCCGTTAAGATTTGCTTTTTGATTAAGTTTTTAATGTTGTGGCTGGTATGATTTTTTGCTTGAGTCATGAATGTCAGAGACTTAATACAAGAATAAAGGTGAACGAAGAGATCGTGTTTAAAGTAAATCTTAAGAAAGTTTAAGCCGCTAAATCGGAATGGAAAACGGCATATTGAGAATTAGATTTACAATTAAACTGAAGGGAAATACTTATGGTATTGTGGCTAGTCATACAATTCAAGGAACTTAATTTTTACTTTATAGTTAGCGCGGTGGCTGTCTAACTGAGAAGCTCATAGGCATTACTTTTACGTTGTGTTTAAACAAGGTATCATCAACACAGTCAAATATCTTTCCGAAATCGGAAAATATAGGGAAATATAGGGAAATTGCATAGTGACCGGTTAATTCCACATCTTCCCACCACATGTCCACGCTCAATCCTATCCACAGGAACCGGCCCGATTCACCGTGCCCCAGCCATCGATTTGTCTAAACTCCAGTAAAGCGGCAATGGGATATAAAGAGCAAAGTAAAAACGCTCAACCTATTGCCGATGAATCTCCCAGATCGTATCAACCAACTCGTTCAATTTCTGGAGCAAGTCTACAAGAGCTTCAGCCCGGGTGGTGATAGCTCTTGTAGACTTGTTTTTAAGGAGGTATTGATTTTGTCTGTAGGCTATTCAGGAGTCGTAGAACTCTTTTCTAGCTTCGGACGTAAGAGTTGTTCTGAAGCCAACCTGGCAATTTCTCCATTTTCATGAGGATATTCTTTAATTTCGACCTGTTCGATCTGTCTGGGGACAGCAGCCATCTTGATACCTTCTTGGGCAAACCGTTTCTGAATCAGGCGAATAAGGTCTTGGTGAGCCTTCCAAAAATCTTCCTTTTTAACCCAGCCTGCAACTTTCATCTTGATGTAATAATCCTCAATGTCCCACACCATAGTTTTAGGAGGAGGATTGTCTAAAATTTTAGGGTGAGACTTAGCAATTTCTATCAGTATTGGCTCGACTTTTGACAAGTCTTGGTCAAAATCCATCCGGAGCCAGACGCCCAATTTTCGAATCTCGCGACTACTGAGATTTTCGACGATGCCGCCCCAAACTGCATTGTTGGGAACCGTAAAAATCTGCTCGCCAAAACCTTTAATTTTGGTGCTGGCTAGAGTGATGGAATCCACTTTTCCCCAGAGACTGCCGATTTTGATTTCGTCTCCAACATCGAAGGGCTTGTAGGCCATGATCATCAAACCGCTAGCTAAGTTCCCCAAGTTGCTTTGCAGCGCAAAGGCTAAGACAAAACTGACTCCCCCAAGCAGAGTTAAGATGGGACCCAAGCTAACTTCTAAAGCTGTCAGCGCTAGCAAAAATCCGACGACAATTCCGCCGCGCTTGACGAGCAAGACAATAAAGCGACGCATGAGGATCGAAACGCCACCGAATCGGGAAAGCGACAGGTTGAGGAGCGTGCCTAGGAGTTGAGCAACCAGGATCGAAGTCACCAATACCCCCACAAACGTACCGGCATTGTTGACCCAGCGCAAACCACCTTCTTCAGATCGGGCCCAACCCAGAAGCCGCAAACCCAGTCCTTCAGAGTCTTGAATGTCGAGTTCGATACTGCTAACGGCTTCAATGTACTGGCGGTAGGCTTCAGCCTTTCCACCTTTTTTCTCGAGTTCGTCCAAAATGACGTTAAAGCGATCGACAATGGCCGTCTGCTGTGCTTGAAGTTCGGTAACGGCGATCACGAGTTGGTTTTTCGCCTCCGACTCGGCTTCGGCACTCTCTTCCAACTGTTCTGCCGTTTCTTCGAGCTGTTCTTGTTGTGAATCGAGCTGCCCCTGGCTATCGATAACATCGGGCGGACCCGCAATTTCGACGGCTCCACTGCTTTCAATTTCGATGTCTTCGAGGGCTGCCATTGCTGGATCGAACTCCCGAGACGATCGATCGCTCGATCGCTCGGTGCTGCCAATCCCCAGTTCTTCGAGCAGTTGCTTGAGTTCGCCTTGGACGATCTCGAGTTGTTGAGTTGCTTCTTGATATTCTGGTGAGTCGGGTAATGCCCCCGCTTGGACTTCTTTAGCCTCTTCAACAGCTGCGATCGCGGCTTCGAGTATGTCAATATTTTCAGTCGCTTCGTCGTAACTGAAGGAGCCGGCAACCATTTCATCTCGCTCTTGATTCAGATCGTCGAGCGCTTTTTGGGCATTCTCCAGATCGCCAGTGTCCTCAGCTTTTTCTAGAACGTCTTGCAACGCCTCATTTTCTTCAAGTTCTTCATTCGTTTCTTGTGCTTCCTCAACGGCTTCTTGTGCTTGCTTGAAGTTTTCTTTCGCTTCTTCTAGCTTTTCGGCGGCTTCTTCATATTCCGGCGAACCTGGCGCAGCAGAGCCTTGAAGCTCTTCAGCTTCCTCGAGAGCTTTTTGAGCTTCTTCTAAGGCATTCGCTCCTTCTTCTTGCTTGGCGATCGCGAAGTTTTGACGCTTGATCGCCACTTCAGCCTGACTTATTTCTATGGCTTGGGCTTTGAGCAATAACATCCACCCAGCGGCCTCGTCTCGGAGTTCTGCAAGGGTGAGCGGTTTGACAATCACTTGGAGTTCGTCAACGGGAATATCAACTTCTGCGGTAGTTGTTGCCGCTTTAGGATCTCCCTTTGGTGCTGGTTGAACCTCTTCAGTTTTTTCAGTTTTGTCAGCTTTAGGTTGTGCTTGCGAACGTACGGGACTAATTCCCATTACAAAAAAACAAACAATCCCTGCCAGGGTAAGGGCGCGAACTCGATACTTTTGCATACAATCTTCTCCTAGAAGTTAGCGAGCAGACAAATTTTAAAAATTTAAAATGAAGACTAAATAACAAGACTTTATATCACTAAGAAGCCGAAAACTTGAGTTTAAGGTAAATACTTGTTGCCTTTTTTACCTTAAACTCGAACACCCTGAATTTTTAGAACAAAAACTATACCCTCTCCAGACTAACACTCTTTTTTTTTTGAGGTAAAGCAGAATGTTGACGACCGATCGCGTGCCTTTTACGCTTGAAATTCCCCAAATTGCTGTCGGTACTTTCGATCGCCGTACTCGGGAATTATGGTTTGCAAAAGCTGGGTACTTCCTTCAACAATTTCCATAATTTTGGCATCTCGCCAATATCGTTGCACCGAAGATTCGCCACTGCAACCGTAAGCACCATGAATCTGTACGGCATCGCTGGTGACTTTTGTAACCATTGTGGAGGCGAAATACTTGGCAATTAAAGTTTCCATAATCGACTCGGGTGCGGCAATCTGTTTGAGATAACCTGCTTGATAACACAAAAGTCTGGCAGCTTTAATCTTCACCACCATTTCCGTTATCATTTGTTGGATGAGTTGGTATTCTTTGAGCTTGGCTCCAAACTGTTGCCGCTCGTTGGTATATTCGAGACAAGCTTCGAGTGCCGCTCGCGCAATGCCCACACTTCCCCAAGCCACGTTGTAGCGAGCGGTATCTAGAGCAGTATAGGCAATATAAGATAAACCAAAACCCGGTTGGCCAACTCGATTTTCCGCAGGAATCCAACAATCCTCTAGAAATACTTGAGCTAGCATCGCCGATTTCATCCCCACCATACCAGAAATGGGTTTGCGCGACAGTCCAGGGCGATCGCTCTCGACTAAAAATGCTGTTGGTTTACCTTCGCATTGGGCAAAAACTAAAAAGACATCGGCAATTTGTCCGTAGCTACTCCATCTTTTATGACCTTTGAGAACGTAACCTCCCTCAACGGGCGTGGCTGTCGTCTCCATACTTTGAGTATCGCTTCCGGCATTTACTTCGCTCAAGCAGAAACCCGGAACTGCTTCCCCAGTGGCAAACTTTGGCAGCCAGAACTCTTTTTGCGATCGACTCCCCCATCTGGACAAAGCACTCGTCACCATGCCATAAACCACGAGCAGGCTTTGCAAAGATGCCGAACCTCTAGCAACTTCTTCGTTCAAAAGTCCGTAGGCGATCGATTCCATCTGAGTACCACCATATTTAGGCGGGAGTAGCGCCCCGAAATATCCCTGACGCGCTAATTTTTCGATCGTCTTTTTCGGAATCGATTCTTGTCGATCGAACTCGTCGGCAAACGGAACAATTTCTCGATCGACAAATTGTTTGAATTCCGAACACGATCTTTTTTGTATTGGAGTTAGTTCGAGTTTCACAATGTTACTTTAGTCTGCAAATTTTACAATTAAACTCCGTTTAGTTGTTTTTTCTCTTCTAAAAATTCGGCAATTGAATTTACTGTATTTAAGGATTTCCCCTCTAAGTCTTCTGTTTCAATCTCAATTTCAAACTCTCGTTCTAGAAATAAAATTAGTTGCATAGAGAACATCGATGTAAAACCAAGAGAAGAGAGTACTCGATCGTCGTCTAGTTCTTGACCTTCTAAGAACTGAGATAGATAATCTCGTATTTGCGATTTAGTTTTAGCCAAGTTCGTTGATTGCATTATGTCGAGTCGATCGTCATCTAGTTCTTAACCGATTGTACCAAAGCACAGGTGAGTAAAGCTTTCCAATTTTCGAAAATGTCTTTCCGAATTTGGAAAGACATCTAAAGATCGTTTTTGGTATGCTAGGAGGATCTATGTCGTTCTAAAATTGTTCCTAAAAAATTTAAACAAAAAACATGAGAAAGAAATCTGAAATGCTAGTAGATTTTGTTGAAGATAAAACAATCATTCAAACTCATCTCGTAGAATTATGGCAAGAAATATTGCAAGTTAAAGTTAGCATTCACGATAACTTGTTTGAACTAGGTGGAGACTCGATCGAAGCGGCTTTTCTGGCTGTTTCTAGCCAATAATCGACTTTTTGTTTATGGTTTTCAATCCATTTTTGGGCATGGCGGCGAATATCGTTAGGACGATTTTCACCTTGTTGTAAGAGTTGAGCTTCGGTCCGAATATCGTCGGTGGGAATTTGAACTTGTTCTAACCAGGTTTTAGCAGCTGGGTTCGTTTCTAAAAATATTTTATTGGCAAGAATGCGAATCCGATTAATCAAGAAACCGAGATTTTGACCATCGAGTGAGGTATCTTCTCCCGTCCATTGTTGCTGTGCGGGAGGTAATGCGGTAAAAGGCACTGACAGCCAGGTTGTATCTTCCCCGGTCTTTAATTCAAAGTCGATAGCTGACGGTTGAGAAGTATAGTAAAGAACGGATTTTCCTTGTTGGTAACGAGAAATCACATCTGCCATCAATATTTCATTTTGCCCTTTGTCATGTTCGATGGTATCTATCAGCTCATATGCTTCTAAGTGATAATCGATGGTGCGCTCGCAAGCCCGACCGACATCACAACCCGCTAAATTCGCTTTCCCATCGCCATCGGAGTCAAAAAGTCGAGCGATTTGGGGATTTTTGAGTTGTTCTAAATTGGTGATTTCATAGTCTTGTGCGGTTTTGAGATCGATTTGGTAACCTTCCAAAATTTGCGGAACGATCGTACCCACTCGCTCGAGCTTTGCATCACCACCGCCCTTGACAAAAAATTCTTGATGAGACTTTTCTAAATGGACAGTCGAAAAATCTAGATCTCCGTTACCAACAGCAACGTGAGCGAGGCTCGGTTTGAGTTGCTTGATTTCTCGAGTTTGATATCCCAACTCCCTCAAGCCAAGCCCAACAATTTCCGTAATAAATCGACCAAAAAAAATAGGTCCGGTGCCCATTTTCACCGTTACGCCTTGACCGGGAATTTCTCGATCGAAGGTTTGAGTAATGCTTGAAGAATTAAATTGGCATGCGGTCAAGCTTATAAATAATGCCAAGATCGCACTCAATAAAATTGACTTTTTCATACTTTTTTTAGATGACTTAACTTGAATTATTCACGACGGGATGCGATCGCCAGAAGAAAAAAATCCTGATTTTATATCTATTGCAAGCTCTTACAAATATTTTTCAGCTCTATTGTGCCATGACGGGGCGTGCAACTCCATTTAGGTTCGATTTTTATCGACGGCGATCGTTGGTCGTTGAGTGTTCCAATTTAGAGTGCGAGTTCAGATGCTGGGATTCTATTGACCCGACAAGCGAACGACCGATTCGGAGAACTAGCCCCAAAGGGAAGGGGCATGGTCGCTGTATTGTTATGGTTGCTGTATTGTTGTGGAAAATGTTTTTCTCGTTTCTGAATTTGTTTTGAGTAAACTCTTAATCTTAACATACTCGAATAGTATTTTGCTTTCCAAAACTGGAAACATATGTTCTGATTTCGGAAAGATATTGTCTTGGTAATGATGCTAGTTTGTAAATACAAATGGAAAAAAAGCGTGCATGTCAGGGTTGTAGCCTTTTCAATCGAAATTTTGTCTAAACTCCAGTCAATACAAGAGCGTTGGAAAATCTGCCTAAGCTCATCTTTGATGCTGTGCTAAAGGCGGTAGAGGGTTGTTTTAAGGGTGTGGTGAAATGGGCGGAGAATTGATGAGAGACCCTAAACTGCAAAAGCAGCGGAGCCAATTTTAAAAAATGTGGGTGTGGCAGCAGCAACCTGTGCCACGATCGCGACAGCAGCTTTGATGTCAAGCTAGCGGGAAGTCATGGTTGATCAGTCTTAACTGGTCAACCATACTCTCGAATAAAGACTCCCAAACGGGTATAGCTAAGTGCATAGCGCTTAGTAGATAACTTAATAGATCGATAAGTGTATGTTCTTTATAAGCTTAACTTGTCACCAATAATATTCAGCCAAAAATTCTACCCGGATCGAATCAGTTTTTTGACTAAATGTCTTTAAAGTTGGAGTTTATTAAATGTTTTTAAACGAAGAACAGTTAAATCGCTATCATCAGCAGGGTTTTTTGATTTTAGAGAATCAATTCTCTTCTACTGAAGTTTCGATTCTTAGACGAGAAATGACTCAGCTATGCAATATTGACAGACCAGAACGAATTTTAGAAAAAAGTGGTGCCGTCCGTACCTTTTTTTCTCCTCATCAATATAGTCAGACTTTTCAAGCTTTATCTCATCTTTCACGATTAGTCGAACCTGCTCGACAAATTTTAAAAAGTGAAGTGTACCTTCATCAGTACAAACTCAATACTAAATCCGCACTTGATGGAGAACAGTGGGAATGGCATCAAGATTTTTTATACTGGCATAAAGAAGATAAAATGCCGGAGCCAAGGGCATTAAATATCGTTGTTTTTCTGCAAGATGTTAATGAATTTAATGGACCACTACTAGTCATCCCCGGTTCTCATAACAAAGGAACGATCGATTTAGAATCCAATTGTTCGAGTTGGCAATCGACTTTAACAGCCGATCTCAAGTATAAAATCGATAAAAAAATTCTATCTGAATTGCTTAAAGATAGTCAGATTGTATCGATTACAGGGTCGGCTGGCTTCGTTTTATTATTTCATTGTAATCTGTTTCACGCTTCTGCAGGAAATTTATCTCCGAAGGATCGTTTCAGTGCATTCATTTCTTATAATAGCGTTGAAAACACGTTGCCCAAAATCGATCGTCCTCGCCCAGAATTTATTTCCAGTCATGATTTTACGCCAATCCAATCTTGCTCCGATCGCGTTTTAAAAGAAACCTTATCGAGTGGCTTTCTACAGAAATCAGACACGATCGATCGGCACATGCTTGGTCAAATTTAAAATTTAAAAGTTAAGTCTATTTTGAAGTCAAGCCTCGAAGTAATTTCCCCTTACTGAGTGTAAGAAGAATTAATGAAAAATTGGAGTGGTACATTCTCATTAGCCTCAATATTTTGGGGAATTCAAGCCGCGTTCTTCTCCCCGGCTCTCGCTCAACATTTTGGCGACTCCGAACTCAAATTCCAACTCACATCCGAAGGACAAACTGAAACAACGGTATCGAGAGAGCGGTTGCAAGTTATACCCGAGAGCGTGGGAATGAATTTAGCGTTTGAAGAGCACCAACAGACCCTCGATCGAGAGTCAATGTTTCATTTTTCAAACGAACGTTCCCAAGAAATTTCAGTTTCAGATCTCCCCATGGAAGAGATTGAGATTGAAGAGGTTAACGCGACCCAAAATCACCTTTCGCTCGATCGAGTTCCTTCCGTCGATCGCCTCAGTGATGTACTCCCTTCCGACTGGGCTTATGCGGCCTTACAATCGTTAGTCGAGCGCTACGGCTGTGTGGACGGGTATCCCGACGGAACCTATCGCGGCAATCGACCTCTGACTCGCTACGAGTTTGCGGCCGGGTTGAACAAGTGCCTTGATGCGATCGAAACCCTCCTCGTCGGCGACTTTTCCGAAATCGATCGAGCCGACTTGGAAACCATCCAAAGATTGCGCGATAGTTTTGCTACCGAACTCGCC
>NZ_JADEXN010000296.1 GCF_015207075.1 Zarconia navalis LEGE 11467 | reverse complement strand
GGCTTTGGTCATGCCCACCTCTGCTAGAGGCGATCGCGCCCCCCGTTCTTTCGCCGCCTGAATACCGGGGCGGTAATCGTGCAAATCGTCGGCATTGACACCATCGACGACGTAGGGATAACCCCGTTCCAGGGCAAGGGGTTTGAGGGTATCGTGGAGTTCGCTTTTGCAGAAGTAGCAGCGATTTACCGGGTTGGCGGTGTAGTTGGGGTTCGCCATTTCATCGGTGGCCACTTCCTCGTGGGAAATCCCGATCGCGGCCGCTTGAACTCGGGCTTCTTCCAAATCTTCGGGCAGCAGGGATGGGGAGACGGCAGTCACGGCAAGGGCGCGATCGCCGAGGACATCGTAAGCGATTTTGGCCACTAGGGTGCTGTCAATGCCACCGGAATAGGCAATCAACGCCCGATCCATTTGCTCGAACAGAGTGGTTAGGGCTTCGAGTTGCGGGTTTAAGGTTTGTTGGAGTATCTGACTCATGGGCGATCGCTTCGGGGAAATGTCTGTTGGAGGTCGATCCGTTACATCTCTTCATCCTGCCAGATTTTTGAGAAAACGATCGGGGAAGACCCACAGATATACGGACGGGGAGACATGGGAATTATGTGCTTCAGAAAGGGGACGAGGAGAATCGCCACTCATCCATTTCCATTGACTCTTCTGCCCAACTGCCGAAGCCTCTAAAGTCCTCTTCCGAGGCTTACAAAGCGACACTGCCGTATAAATCGTAGACATCGGCATCGGCAATCGTCACCGGAACGATCGAACCCAGTCGCGCCGTCCCCCGTGCGTATACCAAACCATCGACTTCCGGCGCAAATCGGGCAGAACGTCCCACCAGTTCGCCGGTCTGGGGATTTTCTTCTTCGATGAGAACATCCACCACCTTCCCCACGGAAACGGCATTTTTCTTCAGGGAAATAGGTTGCTGTAACTGCATCAAGGCATCCCGGCGAGCGTCCATGACTTCCTGCGGGAGTTGATTTGGGAGGCCGAAGGCGGGGGTTCCTTCTTCGGCGGAGAAGGTGAAAACGCCGACGTGGTCGAATTCGTGACGACCGACAAACTCTAGCAAGTGTTGGAAATGCGCTTCGGTTTCGCCGGGGAAGCCGACGATAAAGGTGGTGCGCATCACCGCTTCTGGCAGTTCGGTTTTGATGCGATCGATAATTTCGTCGTTCACCCGTCCCTGCCACGGACGGTTCATCGCCCGCAGAATTTCCGGGTGGGAATGCTGGAGGGGTAAGTCTAAATAGGGCAACACGTTGGGGGTTTCCCGAATTGCGGCGATGACTTCGGGGGTGAGTCCTGTGGGATAGGCGTAGTGCATCCGAATCCAGGGAATATCCACTTTGCCTAACGCCTTCAGCAGTTCGGCGAGTTGGGGTTTTCCGTAGATATCGGTACCGTAGTTGGTCGTAATTTGGGAAATCAGAATCAGTTCGCGTACCCCTTCGGCGGCCAGTTGTTCGGCTTCGGCGACGATCGATTCGATCGATCTCGATCTTTGATTTCCCCGCAAGTGGGGAATAATACAAAAGGCACAGCGATAGTTACAGCCTTCGGCAACTCGCAGGTAGGCGACCCCTTCGGTAGTGGTGCGATAGCGAGGAGTGGTTTCGTCGGCAATATAAGTTGGTTCTGGGGAAATTTCTGTGACTCGTTCCCCGGCTTCGACGCGCCCCACCACATCGACAATTTTGCCGTAGTCTCCCGTTCCCACCACGGCTACGGCTTCGGGCAATTCTTCGAGTAATTCTTCTTGGAAATGCTGCGCCATGCATCCGGTGACGATGACTTTTTTTCCAGCGTTTGCCAGCTCCACCAGCGTTCGCACCGACTCTTCCCGCGCTGCTTGGATGAAACTGCAAGTATTGACGATCGCGTAGTCGGCTAATTCTTCATTGCTGTCGATGGAGTAGCCAGCATTCGCGAGCAATCCGAGCATATGCTCGGTATCGATGCGATTTTTCTCGCAGCCCAAGTGAGAAATGGCGATAGTTGGCTTGTTGCCCATGCGGAATTTTGTTGGGGTTTTTAAAATTTATGCACCCGTTATCCTACCCTCGATCGCGAGATTTTGTCAAATAAATTGCTGTTACTTTCGTGATGGATTCATTTGCGATCTTGATTTTACTTTTTAGGTCTTAAAATATGGAAAATCGATATCTTTTTAAAGAGCAATAATCAAATTCGATCTGTTTAAATTAAAAACGGTTTTCTCTCTCAAAATACTTAAAAATACTCTCAACCGAAAATCGGAAATCAAAAAATTTATCTAGCCAAAATCGACCCAGTTCGAGGAAATATTAAGATGGGCTAAATTTTGTGAAGGAGGTCGTCGCCAACCGGTCTAAAATACGTTAGACTGTAGTCGATCGCCCTCTTGGAGAGCGATCGACCTTTTATCGAGTCGTCGAAGTAACCCCTTCAAACTATGACTGACCTCAATCGCGGCATCATGAAATTCAAGGGTGCCGATACACCCCTGGCTATTGTCGTTTCTACCCTAGTCATCCTCGGCGGAATTGGTTTCTTACTCTGGTGGGCTTATCAATCTGCCTATGTCGGACTGTAGCGCTCTGCGGGTTCCATCAACTTTCACTCATCCTCTAACCCCAGCCACGGGCTGGGGTTAGGGAGAATCTAACTCATCTGACCTTTGATACTCGCTTCACCTCATATTCTCGCCGCCGATGTCCAACCCCTTCTTGGAGAAGTGTGGCTGGATCTTGTAGTCCTTGGGTTCATGCTACTTCTGTCGGGCTTTTTCGCCGGATCGGAAACCGCCATCACCGCCCTGGATAACTTCAAATTGCGATCGCTGATGAAAGATGCGGGTTCGTCGCGATCGATTTTCCGACTGCTGCTGGAGAACCGGACGAGATTCATCATTACCCTACTGGTGGGAAACACCCTCGTCAACAACCTCTCCGCCATTCTCACGAGTAATTTGTTCACCCTCTGGCTGGGAAATCAGTCCATCGGAATTGCCACTGCCGCCGTCACCTTTTTGGTGCTCACCTTTGGCGAAATCGTGCCCAAATCCGTTGCCATCAACAACGTTTTGCCCATTTTCATGATGGTGGTGCGCCCGATTTACTGGCTCTCGAAGCTGTTATCGTTGTTAGGAGTTATCTACTTATTTGAAACCATCACCCAAACTGCCATTCGTCGCTTTCAACCCAAAGACGGACAGCAGGGAGAATCTCTCAAAGATTTGCAGTTGATGATCGATTTGCTCAGCGGTAAGGGCAAATTAGACCTTCAGAAGCACCAACTGCTCAACAAAGCCTTAATGCTCGATCGCCTCACCGCCAAAGATGTGGTGAAGCCGCGTATCGAGATGCAAACCATTTCTCACCAAGCCACGTTGCAGCAACTGGTGGATTTGTGTTTGGAGACGGGATATTCCCGGATTCCGGTACAAGAGGAGTCTAAAGATCGGATCGTGGGAATCGCTCATCTCAAACGTGCTTTACATCGGCTGACGATTATCGGTACCGAACAAGGAAACAAAGAAGGTGTATTGAGTGCCGTCGATCCCCCCGTGTACGTTCCCGAAACCAAGCGAGTTGCCGATTTGCTCAAAGAAATGTTGCAGCAGCGACTGCATATTGCGATCGTCGTCGATGAGTATGGGGGAACAGTGGGATTGATTACCCTCGAAGATATTTTAGAAGAGTTGGTGGGGGAAATTTATGACGAGAGCGATCGTCCCCGTCGGCAGAGCGATCGCAGCGGAATTCGCCACTTTGCACCGGCTCAAAAATCTTAATTCAAGATCGTATTAGTACTTAACCGCGCTAATTAAGCGAATGCGAAAACCATCGATCGAGTTCTCGATCGATGGTCGCGCTTAACATTGCACTTAGGAGTTTTTCCGAATACCAAACTTGGGAGTCGGAGTTAAACTCTCGCGAAATAAACCCGCCACCGTCCAGGTTAAGTGGACGGTTAACGCTTTAGCAAACGCTTGGAGAGCTTCGGATTCTTGGGAAGTGGATAATTTTTGGGGAGTTGGATTCATGATGAACGCGCGCTCTCTACTTTTCGAGGTTTATAACTTGTAACTTACTATAATATTCATGCTTGTATTGATGGGATCGGGACAGTTATGCATGTGTTTCGAGGTTTTTTACAATCTATAAAATTGCCTCGTTCGATGCTTTTGTTTCCATTGTTTGAAGTCCGGATAAAAAACCGCTTTATTTTTCCAAATATAAATTTTTTACCAAGTGAATACCCCGTGGCAAATTTCAAATAGACATTCGCGAGGACAGGTTGATATAGTGTAGTGCGTCATCCCTTGTCCCACCTTGTCAAAATATTTTCCCATGGTGCCAGATTCTCCCTCAACCTTTTCCCCTCGCACCTTTCGCCTGCCGAACCAGCGATGGAAAATTTTCGAGGCGAAGCCAGAACAAGCCGCCCAACTTGCCGAGATCGCTGACTTATCGCCTCTGCTGGCACAAGTCTTAGTCAATCGGGGGTATGAAACACCGGATGACGCGCAAGTCTTTTTGGAACCGGATTTGGAAACTTTACCGACACCTCTAGAAGCCTTTGGGGACGAACTCGAAAGTGGTCTAGATTTACTCCAAGAGGCGATCGCCCAGAAATATCCGATCGCCATTTGCGGGGACTACGATGCTGATGGCATGACCAGTACCGCCCTTCTCCTGAGAGCGCTACGGTATTTAGGGGGCGAGGTGGACTACGCCATTCCCAGCCGGATGAGTGATGGCTACGGTATCAATTCGCGCATCGTCAAAGAATTGCACGAACGGGGCGTTCGGCTAATTTTAACGGTGGATAACGGCATTGCCGCGAGCGATCCCATCGAACTGGCGCGAGAGTTGGAAATGGATGTCATCGTTACCGACCACCACGATTTACCGACCCAACTCCCCGAGGCCAATGCGATCCTGAATCCGAAAATGCTGCCGGAAACTTCTCCCTATCGAGGTATGGCAGGGGTTGGGGTGGCGTACCTGCTGGCGATCGAATTGGGGCAAGTATTGGGTAAAGCGGAGGATCTGGTTTCCCCCATGCGGGAGTTGCTGACCTTGGGGACGATCGCCGATCTCGCCCCCTTAACGGGTATCAATCGTCGCTGGGTGAAAGAGGGATTGCGCCAGTTGCCTGACTCGACATTACCGGGGATTCAAGCGTTGATTCAGGTTTCTGGGGCAAATGACGGGAACGGGACGATGAAACCCGATGCCATCGGATTTCGGTTGGGGCCTCGAATTAATGCCGTCGGACGCATTGGCGACCCCCAAGTGGCGATCGAACTGCTGACGACGGATGATGAGGGAATCGCGCTGGAAAGGGCAATGCAGTGCGAACAAATCAATCAACAGCGCCGGGAGATGTGTACTCAGATCGAGGCGGAGGCGATCGCTTGGTGCGAAGAATCTCAGATTGACTTCCTTTCAGATCGGGTTCTGGTGGTGGTTCAACCGGACTGGCATCACGGTGTCATCGGCATCGTCGCATCCCGGCTAGTGGAACGATATGGCGTTCCGGTTTTCATCGGTACCTACGAGGATGAAGATCGGCAAAAAATTCGCGGTTCGGCGCGCAGTATTCCCGAATTTAATGTCTTTGAAGCGTTGAAGTTTTGCGACGATTTGCTGGGGAAATACGGCGGACACCGGGCGGCTGGAGGGTTTTCTCTGGCGGCGGACAATCTAGAGGGATTTCGATCGCGTCTGAGTACTTTTGCTAACCAGTGTTTGGAAACCGAACACCTCAAACCGGCGATTGCCATCGACGCGATCGCCGACTTGGCGCAAATCGATGACCATTTATATCGGGAAATCGATCGACTGCATCCCTGTGGCATTGCCAACGATCCTCCCGTTTTTTGGACGCCGAACGTCCGGGTTCTCGAACAAACCACAGTGGGACAAAACCACCTCAAATTGACGATTGCGTCCGATTCCACTGCCCAGTCTCCACAATCGGCGATCGCCTGGCGGTGGAGTGAATACTGCCCGCTACCGAACCGAATCGATGTGGCTTACAAGCTGCGGGAAAATAACTTTAAGGGTAAAACGACGATCGATCTCGAAATCGTAGGAGTTCGCTTACCTTGTGGGGAGAAATCGACTCAGGAGATTCAAGCCGACTCAGATATTCAAACTGACTCAGACATTCAAACCCAGCCAGATATTCAAACCCAGCCAGATATTCAAACCAACTCAGATATTCAAACCAACTCAGATATTCAAACAAACTCAGACATTCAAACTGACTCAGACATTCAAACTGACTCAGATGTTCAAACCCAGCCAGACACTCAAGCCGACTCAGACATTCAAACCAACTCAGATATTCAAACCCAGCCAGACATTGCCCAACCAGAAACTCTCCGGTCACCCGAAATCACCGCAGCGACGGCTTCAATACCTCCCCAGATTCGCCACGCCTCCTTTGAATACCAGGGACGGCAGTATCGCTGCGGTATCTACCCGTTAGAGTCGAAAACCGAGTTAAGAATTCGCAACGATCGCGCTCAGGTGTTAGCGGTAGAGAAAGGCAAAAAAATGGGTCTTTTGGGAACGCAACGGGATAACGCTCGGGAAGTTGACGTATCTGGCCCCCGTTTTTACCAGCTCATTAAAGCGGCGATGCGATCG
>NZ_JADEXN010000295.1 GCF_015207075.1 Zarconia navalis LEGE 11467 | reverse complement strand
GGTGAGGGTTGCCCGGTTGTCGATGGCTCTTGCAATTGCGGATCGACAGCTAGAGAGTCTTCAACCGATTTACCGAGGGGACTATCCGCGCAAGCACTCAAAGAGCCGAGCAGGCAAATTGCCCCGAAAAAGGAAAGTGTCGAACGTGGATGAAACAGCACGATGATGATGGATAAGGAAGATTATCTTTTAGATTGTAATCGTTGCAACTCAATTTTGAGGATTCATTTTTAGATTTTGAATTGTCGAGTCCTATCGTTTTCCTTAAAGAGGCTGTTGAGGGATGTTGCTTTTTCCCTAGCAGCTTTTTCAATAACCTCAAGTAACTCCCGATTTGTCATGGCTAGTGCGTACAATGTGTTTGCTTCTTAGCTTATCGGCATTTCAGCCAATGCGCAGTCTGGCAAGCATCCCCCATTTCTTCAATCCAACCCCAAACCCAAAAAACGATCGATCGCCTCTGCCATCTCCAGCGCGTACTTCTACGGCAAACGACGATCTATACCAAAAATTACCACCCGTTGCACGTTGGAGATTTTGTCAGTCAATCCGACTCCATACTTACCGAGACTTGACCATCCGTCGTTTTCCCAGCTTTATTTTGAGTAACCGTCGAAATTCGATCGCCTGCGGGAGTATTTCTGGGAAGGAGATCGTCTCCGAGTATACAAGGAAACCCGCAACGGAATGTTGGGGGTAGATTACCCAAATCCCGTCGTTGATTTCATACAATCGGTGCGCGCTAACAAACGCATTTACGATGCCGGACTTGAAGGAAAAGCTTAAATATACAGCGATATTTCCTAACAACTCTACTGGTCACTAATGGGCGCGGGATTACCCCGACTCGCTCGCCACTCATCATTTCTGTGGTGGACTACTAGACTCTGTGGTGCTTCCTAACCTCCGAAGCGCGAACTATACAAGCTCGGAGGTCAATGGCAATTTATTTTTAGGTTAACGTTAAGTTAACAATACATTTTTGTTGTATTAAGGATAGATTGTGATAGAGTTATAAAACTCAAAATTATCGCGTTATCGACTTTAACAGGACTTACGCGGACTTACGCCGAGCCGCCATATATGATGCTCGGTCAGGGCAGATCGTAGTGGAGGGTATCCTCCCGTGGTTGTGCCCCTACATCTGGAGCTGTTACGTCGTACGTCGTAAGTCCTATATAAACAAAATTGACTTGCAATTTTTCGGGAACGAGTGTTCCTATTCGGTTTTTGTGTCAGTAGCCCTGCTCGTGAAGCCTAAATTTCAAGTCCTGTAAACACTGCGAATACGACAAGCGCAAATCGCCGATCTCGTTGATGGCGATTCGATCGAGCTTCAACGAATTTGTTCTTTAGCTTAGAAACCCAGGAGTTAAAGACGATATAGCTCGACAGATTGGCGATCGAAAAATTAAAGATCTTCATTGAATCCGGAGTGAAATATTCCATGAAAACAGTTTTGACAAAGTTTGAGGCGGTAACTCCCGAACAAGTTAGAGCGGGTCTGTTTGAGCCTCTAGAGCAAGTCTTAAGTCCCCAATCCGTTGGAGAAATTTCCCAGCTTTGCAAGCCTAAATCTACTTTTGATGATGTGACCAAATTGGTCGCTAAAGATCGCAAGGGCAAGCCGATTGCCGTTATCTTGTGTTCGCCACCCACCGCCCCAGAACGGGTAGCTCAGTCGATGAAAAAGACACGTCTGGCGCAACTCGCACTCTCACCGGAACTTGCCCATGTTGTTTTGACGCCTCTGTTTGAAGGGCGAACGTACGGGTTGAGTTATGCGGTACTACCCTACCACCAACCTTTGAATGCAGGGAAGCTAGGATGGTACGTGCAGCGTTCTAGGTTACGCCCCGAGATATTTAAGCTACTGCTTCGGATGACCCAATTAACTTGTACGCCAGTCAGCCATAGCGATGTCGAAACAAACTTCGTACAACCGCTGAAATATTTCATCGAGCTAGATGGTTTGCCTAATGAGATCCACGCCCTGGCTAAGGATTCTTTGGATCGGTTGATGGCAGGCAAATGGCAACCTCGCCACGTTCTGATGCACAACGATTTGTGGAAAGGTAATATCTTGCTCGATCGGAATTTATCCCGATCGCCCAAAGACTGGCAGAACCAGTTTGTCCTTATTGATTGGGGGGGTTCTATGACTCGAGGATATGCCATGTACGATCTCGTGAGGCTGGCTCGAACGATGAACTTGAAACCCGCCGAACTTCGCAGCCAAATCGACGCTCACTGTCGTACTTTAGACTGCGATCTCGTTGGGGCTCGCTGTCACTTGATGGCAGCCCTCAGCCATCTCGGAATGCATCTCGAACACTTTCCGTTTTCAAGATTTAAGATGGTGGTGGAAAACTCCGTGGCGACATTGACAAGCATTTAAGGCAAAAAGGTCGTTGCCGCTCGAGTCATTTGTATCCGTCAATTCTGAAAAAGCTGATGGGGAATCGCAGCTTGCAACGAGTCTTTTCCCTGGGGATTATTAGTTTCTGCATCGGCAGTAGCATCGCCTCTGTCATCTCCAGCGCGTACTTCTACGGCAAACGACGATCTATACCAAAAATTACCACCCGTTGCACGTTGGAGATTTTGTCAGTCAATCCGACTCCATACTTACCGAGACTTGACCGTTCGCCGTTTCCCCAACTTTATTTTGAGTAACCGTCGAAATTCGAGCGCCTGTTCTCTGGTAGAAAAAGCCCGTTTTGGTAACACGCCATAAACTTGTTGAACGGGGTAAATTAAAAATAAATTGGGCGTTTCGATAAAATGAGAATAAACAGGCCATTTTATACTCGTTTGAATACTTTGGGAAATATAAGTAATTCCAATTTCGGAAATATGAAGTTCAACGGATTCGCGCAAGATGGGATTGTTTTTCCACAAACCGAGCATAAAAAAGCGGTAATAGAAATCGGGAACCAAACAGGCTCCGCATCCGATAAAGAAAAGACCCAGTATCCGAAAGAAAAAACTTCCATTAGTGGGAGCAAAAAGATATAATAATCCTAAGCCTATTACCAGAACGCTCAAACACCACAGAAATAAATAGCTCGTGCGCTGGGATTTATAGTTTGCCGTATATGCTTCTTGATAATCTTTAACGCTAAGTCTATATTCAAGATTCATCGTCCGATCGTCTCTAGTACTAAGTCGGGACTCAAGATACATAATCGCGCGTTTCTCAAATTAAAATGCGGGCAATTCCGATCGCCATAATGTAGCGCTGCACGCCTGTGGTGGGAAAGCAAAAAAGAAGCTATTACGATGCGCAAAGTTCTCGATATTGACAAGAATGCGTCAATTTTCGTTCGCCGAACACCCTAGATTTAATCTCTTTAAAACTCGACGATCGTGGTAAAATTTAGCCCTAACAATAGCCCTACAATAGCTCTTCTACAAGCCGAAGCGATCGCTGTAACGTTCCTCGGCCCAAGGTTCGCCGCGAGTATGATAGCCATTCCGTTCCCAAAATCCTAATTGCTCTTCATCGAGAAATTCCAATCCGTTAATCCACTTGGCGCTTTTCCAAGCATAGAGATGGGGAACCACCAATCGCATGGGACCGCCATGTTCTGGGGGGAGAGGATTATCGGACAGGCGATAGGCGAAGAAATTTTCTTCTCGCAAGAAGTCTTCAAGAGAAATATTGGTCGTGTAACCGCCATAGCAATGTTCCATAATATGGACGGCTTCGGGTTCGACTTCGATCGATTTCATGAAGTCCGTCACCTTAATTCCCCGCCACCGAACATCCAATTTCGACCAGCGAGTGACACAGTGAAAATCGATCGTAAAATCGTGCTTCGGCATCGCCATAAAGTCCGCCCAACTAAAGGTGACCTCCTTGGCGCGACCCCAAACTTTAAACTGCCATTCCTCAGTGCTGATTGTCGGAGTATCGCCATAGGTTAGCACCGGAAACCCTTTGGCTAAATATTGACCCGGAGGTACGCGATCGTCCAATTCCGCATCGGGCTTTTGAAAAAACTTACCCATCATCGCCCTTACCTTGCACCTAGCATTATCTCCATAACACCCACTTAGTATAGCGTTTGGTTCGACCCCCTAGGTTTTTGAGATGGGGAGAGGGGGAGAATAACGACTCACTAATTATCCATTGTTCGTTCACTCTTCCCCTGTTTCCCCTGACCCTTACTTAGCCATTGGCAATTTCGATCGGGTCTAAGTCCTCCGCTGGTTGATAGCCGAAAACCCGCGAGTAGAAGTAGAACTCGCCATCGAGGGCGCGTTTGATATTTTCCCCCTTGCGGAATCCATGCTGTTCTCCCTCGAAGGGGACGTAAGCCACCGGTAGCCCTTTCTTCTCTAGGGCGGCGACCATCATTTCGGCTTGGTTGGGTGGAACCACTTTATCTTCAAGTCCTTGGAAAAAGATCGTCGGACAGGAAAGGCGATCGGTAAAATGAATGGGAGATCGCGCCTTATATAAATCTTGGCGTTCCGGATAAGGCCCGATCAACCCATCCAGGTAACGAGACTCGAATTTATGGGTATCGGTCGCGAGAACTTCCAAATCGCTGACCCCATAGTAGCTCGCACCGGCCTTGAAAACATCTCGAAACGTCAGTGCCGCAAGGGTCGTATAGCCCCCAGCGCTGCCCCCGGCGATCGCCAGTCGTTCTCGATCGACCCATCCAAGTTCGGCCGCGTACAGCGCCGCATTCGCGCAATCATCCACATCAACGATGCCCCAATTTCCTTGCAATCGCTGGCGGTACTCCCGTCCGTAGCCGGTACTACCGCCGTAGTTAACATCGAGGAAAGCAAAGCCGCGACTGGTCCAGTATTGAATCGAGAGTCGAAGACTGGTGGAGGTACTGGCGGTAGGGCCGCCGTGACTTTTCACCAACAGCGGCGGCTTTTCCCCCTCTGGGGCGCTGTAATCTTTATTTGTGGGTGGATAGAAAAAGGCGTAGGCCGTCGCGCCGTTTTCCGTGGGAAATTCGATCGGTTTGGGCGTGGAAAGATAGCCGGGGTCGAGATCGATCTGCATCGATTGCCGCAGAATTTCGCTTGTCTGACTTGCCAAATCCAGTTGGACGATCGCTGTCGCCCGATCGGCAGATCCTCCCAGGAACAGCACTCGATCGCCCGCTGCTGTGATGCCGGAAATTTGGGTGTAGGGCGTTTCGATCTGTCGGAATTCTCCGGTTGCCGTGTTTAAGGTGGCTAGATACCACAATCCTTTTCGGGTATAGGTACAAACGATACGTCCCTCCCCGGCAAAGGCGTAGGTAGACATTCCAAACACCCACTGGGGAGTGGCGAACTCCGCGTCCATCGGACACAACGGTTCGATCGCCCCATCCGTCCAACGGTAGAGGTTCCACCAATCCGTGCGATCGCTGACGAAATACAAAACCCCCTCGGGAGACCATTGGGGTTGGAAAATCGACTCTTTCTCGCCTCCAGCCACTTTGGTTGCATCCTCGATCGCCCCGTCATTCCCAACGGCAGCAACCCACAATTCGGTACCATCCCACGGCATACAAGGATGGTTCCACGTTAACCACGCCAGTTGAGAACCATCGGGACTCAGGCAGGGGGAAGCATAAAAGTCATTCCCCGAAACGAGTATATCGGTCTTGCCCGTTTTCCGATCGATACTAGCGAGGGTATTGACCGCTTCTCCATCTTCCCGATGGTCTTCTCGCACGCAGATAATGCGATCTCGCCCGATATCGAGCTGCATATCGGCGTAGCGCAGCTTACCTTCCTCGACGATCGCCGCTGGTTCGGTCTCTGGGGTCTGGGCGTACAAACGACCGTCGGCAAAGTTGGAGAAATAGATTGTTGAGTTTTTGATGGCAAACGCACCGCCCCCGTATTCGTGGACGCGGGTGCGCACGTTAAAGCCTGTGGGAGTAACATCTTGGGTCTGACCGTTCCCGGTGCGCTGCACCAGTACGTTTCGCCCTCCTTCTGCGGGTCTGCCTTCGAGCCAGTATACCCGATCGCCATCAACGGCAACGCCCCCCAAACCAATGGTTTCAGATACAATTAAGTTTGAGGTAATGGGAGATTTCCAGGCTCCGTAGGGAGCCATTGTTCGTTCGTCTTCGGTCATCGATTGCGGACTTTGAGTCTCTTGAATGTATTACTACTATTTTTAACAGAATTTACGGAAAAATCGGGAATTCTTAGCGAATTGGATCGTTACAGTTTTCCTCGAGCTGACGAACGACCCAGGGTGAAAGTTTAAAAATTTTTTGGAGTCGATCGATAATCTTTTCTTCCTGAATATCCAAGCCATCTGCCAGGACAACCCGCATCGCAAGTTCGATCGATTTACTCCGTTCTTCTTAGGAAATCACTTCAAAAAGGGTGCAGATAAAGTCATTAAATTTAGATTATTCGACATCTAAATTATCACTAAGAAAGGCAGTATAAAGTGCCTCAAATATAGGCTCAAATCTTTAGAAATATTGGCACTCGAATTCTGCTTTATATCAGACGGAAAGTATGGAAACTGTCTCAAACATGTTTTGCAAGCATCCTATTTCCTCCGTCCAAATGTTGCCATCAGCAGCGATCGTCTCTAAACCCAATGCCATAAGTGCTTAAGCTCGATCGAATTCTAAATTCATCGCGATTTAAGGTATGGGACATTGGGGAAGGC
>NZ_JADEXN010000294.1 GCF_015207075.1 Zarconia navalis LEGE 11467 | reverse complement strand
CGGTCGCATCCCGTTTTCATCGGTTAAATGGTAGAGAGCTAACCGCGCGACTTGTTCGTTCTCTGGACCGCAATCGTGGATGGCTTCTTCGATAAATCGTTCGATCAGATTGGGTAGGGTTCCCGATTGCAGATATTTGTCGAGGGTATCGATCTTATCGGCTTGGAGTTGGGCGCCGACAATTTGCAGCTCGATGGGACGAACCCGATCGAGGTCTCCAGCTAAGTCTTCAACGAGGCGATCGACCAACTGGGGTTCTAGATGAAAATGGGAAATATTCGTCAAATTTTTGATGACGTTATGGGCATCTTCTTTGGATAAGTTCCCCAAATAGTAGCGAGATTGGCGACTGAGAATGTCACCATCAATCGCTGCAATTTCTAAGGTTCGATCGATTTCTAAAAGATGGTGTAAGTAATCTTCGCGAATTGAGATAATGACTTTAACGTAGGGAATATTGAGAATTTCATTGAGAAACTCGTAAAACCCTCGTTTGCGATCGAAGTTCGGATTGGAAAAGAAAAATTCTTCAAATTGCTCGAAAATAATCACCGTCAGCAAATTGCCATCGATATTTCGATGGAGTTGCTCGATGATTTGAGACGGCCCACAATCTCCTCCGGGAATAAAGCATCCCGCCAACAGTCGAGACTGCGACTCCACAGAACCGTTACCGTCGGAAACCGAGCGTTCGTCGGATTTTGAGGGATCGAGACCCATGGCGCGGCTTAACGCTTTTCCCAGTTGTGCGGGCCAATCTGCATACACCCGTACCACCACCGGAATCGCATCCCGCACGTCGATGGAGCGCCCGATCAGTGCGGGAATCAACCCCGCATGAACGATCGAGCTTTTACCCACCCCCGACGGTCCGTAGAGTACCGTGAGTTTGCGATCGGGTCGACCGACCCGCTCCAAGAGCCGCTCGACATCTTGCCCGCGACCGGAGGTGCGAATTTCTGGGGCGATGGCATCTCGGTTTTCCCGATCGCGCACTGGGGCGATCGCTTCTCGATGGGGTTCCAAACGGGCCGCACCGATAAAGGCGCGCAAGCCGAAAGCCACTTCCACCGCCCGTTGCTTTAATTTGGTCTCGAAGGCTTCTAAATAGCAGCCCTGCTGAAAATATAACTGGCGCAAAGCCTCTAAAATTCGCAAGTTGCGATAGGGATCGCACTGGATGCTCGATGCCAGTGCCTGGGGTAACTCCCGCACCGCTCGATCGAGATTTTCCCGCGCGGGGTGAGTTTTGGCGAGGGCAAACTGCGCTTCGACCAAAAACAATCGATACAGCAGTTCGAGCAGACAGCGATGGGGTAAAACGTTGGTGGTTGGAGATTCTTGGAGGATTTGTAATGCCTTCCCCGCGCAACGCTCCGCTCGCATCCAACGTTTGTCGCCGATCGCCGTTTCGGCCAGAAATCCGTAATCGACAGCCAATTGAATGGTGCTACCGTAGCGTCGGTGCAGGGGAACGGACTTTTGCACCGTAGCTTTGAGGCGCTCCCAATCTTGGAGGTATCGAAGGGCTTCACACAGATAGGTAATGAATCGAGCCACCAAGTCTTCCCGTTCGGCGGCCTCGAAGATATCGATACAGCATTGCAGGCAATCTCGGGCTTTTTCCCAATTTTCCGGGCTGCCGGGCGATCGCAAATCGGCGGCGCGAAAGTGGCACAGGGCCAGGTGCAGCCATAAGACACCCTGCCGCAAATACGAATGCTGCTGGTCTTCTGGGGTACTTCTACCGGCAGTATTTGTGGAAGACTGCCAAAAATTCAAACTTAGATCGTAGCGCTCGATGGCATCTTCTAGCTCGTCTCGTTCGTAAGCGTTGCGCCCGAGAACAAACTCGACATCGGCCATTAACTCGGGGTTGAGAGAAATGTCTCGATCTTGCAAATCTTGCAGGCTGGCGTTAAATTCGCGGAGATCGGATTCTTTCATCAAAGAACGACCCATCAACCATCCACCCGAATCGGCAGATAAAATTGTCTCGAAGATTTGCGCTGAGTGTTTTTCGAGTAGAGCGATGGGTTCTTCGGCGGAGATCGCGAACTCGACGATGGTTGCCCAGCTTTCAAAGTCCGGGGCCAAACGAATCAGCTTTTGTAAAATCTCGTCGTTCACCCAGAGAATAATCGGAAAGGGAAAATGCTTGCGAAACTCCTCGCGGACTTGGTTGGTGGCGCTCAGGAGTCGATCGATGTGGCGCACGTCCTCCAAGCCCCACACCGCAAGAGCTTCGGTACTGGCAGATACGTGCGATCGAATGGTATTAAAGAGGGCTTGAGTGGAGTGGAGCAACTTCAGTTCCTCAAGGGACACCGGGGAAATTTCCTCCAGTCGCGCCATCGATCGCGCCCGTAACGCAGAATAGTTGCAACGCGCTAGAAGAAGTTTGAACTGCCCCTGAGAATATTCCAGCCCAAAGGCCAACTCTTCGATCGCGTCTTCATTTTTCGCCGCAACATCTTCCCCGCGCTCTGGCTCCGTCATGACTTAAAACCCTGTGCTTCGGCTAAAATCGGATTGATATCAAACCAAGATCCGTTCTCGTCTCGGTACTCAAATACAAACATACTGCGGATTAGGCTCGGTAGCGATCTGACCTGGCGCACTCGCTTAAGCTGAGCAACTTGCCGCAACAACTCCCACTCTGAATCGTCCAAGGAGAGAGCGAGCTGAGCGCAGCGTTCTCGAATCGTCGCTTCTAAAATATCTCGCGACAGCGGCAGATGTCGCTCTTTCTCAATACAACGATGTAACAGTCTCAAAAGATTTCGGGCGTGGCCCCCACTAATGTAGCATAGGCGATCGAGGGTACTTGCAGTATCAAAGACTTCCCCCAAGCGTTTGAGTCGCTCTGGGGCGGTGAGTTCGGGAAAGGCTCGGGCGAGGACCATCTGTCGCATTTGCACCATGCCTTCCTCAAACATCTGCTCTCGTCGATCTTTAACGGGAATCATGGGCAACACCTTGGGATCGACACCAAATCTCAGGGTCAATCGCCCCAGATCGCTCGAGAACATCAAAGAGATGGGGATGGTATAGACGATGTGGCATTGAAGCTTGCGCAGTTGCTCGCCGCGATCGACGAATAAGTATTCAGGTTGCGATCGACCCCAGGGTTTACGGCGGTTTTCGACGCGATCGAGATTGTCTACGATCGTCACCAATCCGGCTCCACCTTGCTCTTTGAGGGTGACGATCGCCGGATCGATGAGTTCTTCTTCGATCGCTTCGAGGAGAAAACCCACCCGAGGTTCGAGGTACTGCCGCAATTTGGAACGGACTTCGGGACTGTTTTTGGAATGAGTGGTGAGCTGGCGCAGTCCCCAGGAAAGGGAGAAATGACCTTCTTTTTCCAGTGCGGTTTCGTGAAAGGTCGATCGGGCAGAACCCCGAATTTCAAATTCATTTTTGAGCGCTTTCCACGCCCCGCGCAGTAGATTTTGGAGCTTGCGGGTGGGGGTCTTTAAAGAGAGGAATTCGATGCTGCAAGCGATTTGATGGGCGATCGCCAGTAAAATATCTCCAATGTCTACATCCCCCATATCTAAGTCTTGAGACGATTCAAAGTAGACGACGTGAAATCCTTCTCGCTCTAACATGAATTTGAGACGCAACAGTTCGGTGGATTTGCCGCATCCAATATGTCCGGTAAAAAGCTGGCAGGTGGGTTCCTCGGGAGAAAATAACGTAATATTGGCCAGTAGTTCTTCGACGATATTGCTGCCGCGAACATCAGAAAAGTCAATATAGTATTGTTGCGCCTCATGACTGGCCGAATTGAGGGTTTTACTGGGGTTACAATTGCGATAGAATTTTGGTAGATTCAGCGCCATGACGATCGAACCAAACGGGAATTTTTACATTTTTGGAGATGAATCTAATTGCAGTTGTGGGCTTGCTTTCTCAACACACCCAACAAGATAGAGGAAAAGCGAAAGTCCTGTCTTTCCGGAGAAAGTCAAACAAAGCATTTTCCCACTCTCAAGTTTTCGTAACGATTCGGCGACATCAGATCTGGACGATCGATTGTAATGCACGTGTAATGCACGAATTGCGCCTGTCACCTTCTCACCAGTTTCTCCGCTTGAGAATGATGGTGACTCAGCACGGATTCGATCTGAGAGTCGTTTTTATTGCGGCTGACAATCGCAACACAACTGAGTCTATTCGTTACGCGATCGATCTATTGACTCGTCAACTTTTGGCTTGCTGGCGATCGACTTTAACAATCCACCCCCAACCAGATGCACTCTTGGGATTGTTTCCCCCGAGATGCCGGAGTCCGATACCACGGCGGTAACGGTCGATGGAAGCCAGAAGTAACGCGGGAAGCTCTATGAGACACCTCCCCTAGGCTCTCCACAGCTCCCGTATCGGCTCTTGCCGGACTCCCGAGAGAAACGAACGATAGGGCACAAGCGATCGCCCCGGCACCAATAATGGGGCAGAGCGATCGATGGGGTTGCATCGAAACTGAGTCAAACGATCGAGCGGTTCTCATGTGATTTTCTGTCTTTGAGATGTCGTACTCCTTTATTCAGGCGATCGTCTCCTAATTCTGGATAGTTTCCTACCAAAATCGACCCGGATGTGACAGAACGTCAAGTGGAAGCGCGAAATTTAGAAAGGAAAGGGAAGCCACAGAAGAAGACAAGAGAGAGGGGAAGACACGGTGACGCGGTGACCGGACATAGACACAAAGACGAGGAAGAAGAACGACTTCACTAGTTGTCAATTATTCTCTCCCCCGCTTTCCCCACTCCCCTAGCTTCTCTACTCTCGTCGCGCGATGTCAAGCGTCAGCTTGTTCGGATTCGATGGCTTTTACTTCGGCTTTTGCCACTTTTGCGGCCTCTGTTTTTGCTCGATCGATCTTCAATACCAACACGCCCAAGGGAGGTAGACACAAATCCAAGGAATAGGGACGATTGTGGAACGACCATTCATCAGTCCACTTACCCCCCAAATTACCCATATTGCTACCGCCATAATCGCGGGCATCGCTGTTAAACAGTTCGGTGTAGAAACCCGCCTCGGGTACGCCGACGCGATAGTGGCTGTGGGGTTGGGGGGTGAAGTTGCACACCGTCACCACAAACTCATCGGATTTCTTATCCCGACGCATGAAGGATACGACGCTGTGACGGTTGTCGTTGCAATCGATCCATTCAAAACCCGGTTCGTCAAAATCTTGAGTATGCAACGCCGGTTCGGTGCGGTACAGGTCGTTGAGGCGACGAACCAAATTTTGTAGCTTCTGGTGAGGTTCGTACTCCAGCAGATTCCACTCCAGATCGCCCCACACGTTCCATTCACCCCACTGACCGAACTCCATGCTCATAAACAGGGTTTTCTTGCCGGGGTGGGTGAACATATAGCAGTACAAACACCGCAGGTTGGCAAACTTCTGCCACTCGTCACCGGGTACTTTCCCCAACATATTGCTCTTGCCGTGAACCACCTCATCGTGGGATAGAGCGAGCATATAGTTTTCGCTGTGGTGATACCACATACTGAAGGTGATATTGTTCTGGTGGAATTGGCGGAACCAAGGGTCCATGCTGAAATAATCGAGCATATCGTGCATCCAGCCCATATTCCACTTCAGGTTAAAGCCCAGACCCCCCACGTAAGTCGGCCAAGATACCATCGGCCAGGAGGTGGATTCTTCGGCGATCGACAGGATGCCGGGGAAGTAGCTGAAAATGGTATGGTTGGCCTGACGCAGGAAGTCGGCCGCTTCGATATTTTCCCGTCCGCCGTACTGGTTGGTCACCCATTCGCCATCTTCACGGCAGTAGTCGAGGTAGAGCATGGAAGCCACTGCATCGACGCGAATGCCGTCAATATGGTACTTATCGAACCAGAAGAGGGCATTGGCGACTAAGAAGTTACGGACTTCATTGCGTCCGTAGTTAAAGACGAGGGTTCCCCATTCTTTGTGTTCCCCTTTGCGAGGATCGGCGTGTTCGTAGAGGTGAGTGCCATCAAAGAATGCCAAGCCATGACCGTCTTTGGGGAAGTGGCCCGGAACCCAGTCTACAATCACGCCAATCCCTTCTTGGTGGCAGCGATCGATGAAGTACATCAAATCTTGGGGGGTGCCGAAGCGGGAAGTGGCTGCGTAGTAACCCGTCACCTGATATCCCCACGAACCGTCAAAGGGGTGTTCGGCGATCGGTAAGAGTTCGATGTGGGTAAAGTTGAGCTTCTTGACGTAGGGAATTAGCTTGTCTGCCATTTCCCGATAGGTCAAAAATCGCGCCCCCGGTTTGAGATCGGCGACTGCAACCGGTGGCAAGGTTTCGCCGCTGGCCGATTTTGCCGGTTCGTCCCAGGCGGCGTGCAGCCAAGACCCCGGATGTACTTCGTAAATGGAGACCGCAGATGCCATCGGATCGGCGTTGCGACGCTGCTCCATCCAATTGGTATCGTTCCAAGTGTAGCTATCGAGATCGGTGACGATGCTGGCGGTTTTGGGTCGAACTTCTTGTTGAAAGCCGTAGGGATCTGATTTTTCGTAGATGTCGCCATCAATGTTTTTAATTTCGTATTTGTAGCTGTCGCCAACCCCGAGTCCCGGTACGAATAGTTCCCAAACTCCATTGCTCCGTTTACCCATCTGGTATTTGCGACCGTCCCAATTATTAAAATCACCTAAGACGGAAATATTG
>NZ_JADEXN010000293.1 GCF_015207075.1 Zarconia navalis LEGE 11467 | reverse complement strand
CTTTCAAACGATTCAGTTGTGAAGGTTCGGTTGGCTTTGGGTTCCTCTCGTCCCCCTCAGCGCTTTACTAACATAACACGACCCTCCCAATTCCTGTCAACCCTTTTTGGGAAATATTTTGGAGAAACCCTCAAACCCTTATTACGTAAGGGTTTGAGGGTTTCTAAATTTTATAGCTTAGGCCAAAAGAACAATGTTCGGAGTACAGGAGCGAGATTTAGACGATCGAGCCGAGGTCGCGACGATAGATGGCAACCACCGATGGCTTGGGTGAAGAATTTGCCTGGGAGTCCGGCCAGTTAGAGCCGATGGGCACTTGTCGAGTTTGACGAAAGCCTTCGCCAGTGGGAGTCAACATTTCAAATTCGCGAGTTTCGATCGCTCCATCGCGACGGATTCCCCCAGATTCTCCTGGATGCTGTACCGCTAGAAATAGACTCGAGCCATCTCGGCTGAAGTACGGTCCGGTCATCTCACATTCCATCGGACCGATCGCAAATAAGTAAGCATCTCCTGCGGACTCTCCCTGAAGGGGAAAATACCAAAGAGAGTTATTGCCAAACGTACCGGACAACTTAGAGGGGTCGATGGGTTGACCGCTTCGATCGACGCGACTCGGTACGACCTGGTTCATCTTACTCGTTGACATATCTGTAACCATCCAGAGATTTCCGCGAGGGTCGAGCAAGATATTATCGGGATTGGCAAATCCCCAACCTCCCTGAGCCGGTTCCCCTCCCGCAGCCATCATTTGCCACGTAAAGCTCAATGCCCCAGGATTGTTATCGGTTTCCACCAGATGCATAATCCAGCCGTACTCGTGGGGTTCTCCCGTCGGCGTTTTAAAAATACGCTTGTCAGGGCCGCCACTATCACCCGGCGAACCCGAGGTAAAACTAATATAAAGAGAGCCATCCGGTGCAATTTCCGTATCTTCGGGACGAGCCGCACAAGTTGCACCCACAGCATTCGCCGCATAATGGGCATCAATGAGAATGGCTCCTTGCTTTTCGACTTCGGTTCCCGTGTATATATCTCCCAGAGTTTTCAGGCGTTCCTTAAACCCTTTGATTCCATAATCTTGCTCGGCTTTGATGTAACCACCTGCGGGAGGAGATGGCAATAAAATACTATTTCCCCAAATATTGCTGGGGAAATCCGGGTCGATTGGAGTTGTGGGGGCTAGAGGAATCCAAGTTCCCGTGCCGTCGGGTTGGAACTTGGCAGCGTATAGAGTCCCATCGGCAAGGAGTTGAGAGTTAGCTTTATCCTGGGGATCGCTCGCGCTTTGGCGGCTGACAAATTTGTAGATATGACCGCCCCGCCGATCGCATCCCGAATAAAATGCGATCGGTTTTCCCGCTTCTACGCGAACGCCAACGGCTTCGTGACGATACCGTCCCAACCAAGTGTGTTTGGTACCACAGTCATTGGGGTTTGCGGGGTCGATTTCAACGATCCAGCCGTACTTATTTCCGGCGAGTCCGAACACATTCCCCTGACCGTATATATTCTTCTCGTCCATATAAAACGGTAGTTGGGATGGTTGGGCTGAAGTTCCATCTGGGAACACCGGTTCGGGAACTTGGGCTTGGAAATTCTCTTCAGCACTGAGAACCGTTCCCCAAGGGGTCGTACCTCCGGCGCAATTGGCAAAGGTACCGACAATGCGATCGCCCAAGCCGTCGATGTATCCTTGGCCCTGAGTTTTGCGAAAAACGGCTGTAGCCGGACCAGTGGCTTTGAGAGAGCATTCATCGGTTAAGCCCGAGATTCCCGTGACTCGACGATCTGCCTGAGAAGGTTGGCGCACCCATTTTCCGCGATCGTCGCGGTTTAGGGTAATGACTCCCAACCCTTGATCGAGGAGCGCTTCTTGGCAAATCTGTTGAATTTTGGCTTTGAGAGGATCGCCATCGGGTAAAGCATAGGCATTGATTGGGGATGTGTCGATGGCGGCAGTAACTTCGGCAAAGGGTAGAGATTTGCCGAGAACTTCACTGTATGTTTCCATCCAGGTTCGACCGCTAATATACTCGAAGTTAACGGTTAGGTAACCCAGATTCTCTCCCGTTTCGATAAAGCTGAGATAGTCGTTGTTGTATCCGAAACGAGAATTGCCCACTCGATCGCCCCAAGTGGCAATGACTTCATATTCAAAGTCTTCTGGCAAAACCAACTCATCGAGAACTTCATAGGCTTGATAAGCTTGAATTTGCTCCGATGGCGATCGGGGATCGTGGGGTAACGGCATCGGGCCGGAGACGGGACGAAACCCGATCTCATCGATCCCCGACAAGTTCAAACCTGTTTTAGAGGAAGATGGAGATGGCGACGACCCTGTAGATGAGAGATTTGGCTTGCGTCCGTCGCATCCAGGAACAGAGCTGGCGACGATGGCACTCGCACCACTCCCCAGTAAGAGCAAAAAATTACGACGCTTTAGGTGCATACCAACCGGTTGAGATGGAGAATCGGTCACTCGATCGAAAAAATATTTATCCTAGGTTATCGCAACCAGTCTAAGTCTGCTCGATCGATGGGTAATGCTTGGGTTAAGACTTCTGTCGAATTAGAATTAACACCTGTTGGGAACTGGCTAAAATCCTGAATCTATCGGGACTGAGAAATCATCGAGAACCCTATTTTTTCGTCATCGATCGACTCTCGAATTGCTTGCACTCCAAAGCTCAGATTAGAATCACGGCAAATTATGAAGGTGTGACTTGGAGTCCGTCTGATTTTCAGACACGAAAAAGAGAAAACTTTTCGATCGAGAAATTTCCCAACAGATCGCTCCCCATCGGAGTTATCGATGGCTATCTAATTCGAGAGATTGCCAACTGGATCGGTCAGTTGACCGATTCGATGAAAGACAATACTTCTCTTCTCTTTTGGGTAAATCAATCTCATACACTTAATATTGAAAGAAGGTTTGACTCCTCAAGACCATCATCCATCATTCCAGTTCCGCAAATCTATGCATTGAGTTACTATCGCCATCAATAACGGGCAATTTCTAGTGGCGATGACCGGTGACGATATAAGCGACTCGACGACCAATATTCGTCGCATGGTCGGCCATCCGTTCTAAGTGGCGAATTGCCAAAACAAGCAGCAAAATTGGTTCGAGAACCCCTTGATAGTCGCGTTGGCGAGCAAGAGTTTGATAAAGCGTATCGTAAGCCGTATCGACTGCCGTATCTTTCTCTTTCATTTGCAAACCCACTTCTGCATCGAGATTAATTAATGCTTCTAGACTCATGGCGAGCATGGCTTGCGCTTGTTGAGACATCATGGCAATTCTTGACATACAGTTATGCTCGGGGTAGGGAAATAGCTTAATTGAAATTTCGGCTAAATCCTTGGCATAATCGCCAATACGTTCGAGATCGCGCACGAGTTGCATGAAAGCCCCCAACTGTCGGCTATCGCGGGCAACAGGTGCTTGTAATGTCATCAATAATACGCAATCTGCCTCAATTTGACGATAATATCGATCTATTTTTTTATCGAGCGAGGGAATCGCTTTCGCAGCCGATAAATTTCGATCGCATAGTGCTTGATGGCTCAAACGACAAGAGGTCTCTACTAAAGCTCCCATGCGCAAAATATCTCGTTCCACGCGATTTAATTCTCGCTGAAATGGACGGCGAGCTGGAGTTTGAGTATCAGAATATACAATCACATCAAATAAATTACCTTTTTATATAACAACGATATTTCTATTTCGTTCTAACCTAGCACGTTTATTTCGAGGTTAACGTTTTTTAAAAACTGAGATGGAGTGTATTTGAGGAGATCGATTAGGAATGAATACATTTAATGGGTAATTTGATTTGAACCCAAGCACCACCGGTTTCGGGATGATTTCTGGCAACCACCGAACCACCATGAGCGGTGACGATTTGTTGGACGATCGCCAAACCCAATCCGCTGCCATTGACTGTCGAATTTGCCTCTCGGGTTCGAGAGGGATCTCCTCGATAAAATCGCTCGAAAAGATGGGGGAGATCGAGTTCGGAAAATCCCGAGCCAGCATCGATAATATTAATTTCGAGTCGATTTCCTTCAGGCACGAGAACTTCCACTTCGATCGCTGCTTTGGGGGGACTGTGGCGAAGACTATTATCGAGGAGATTGAGAAAGACTCGATACAGTTTGGATTTATCGGCTTCGATGCGACAAGGTGTTGGAATGGAGCAAATTAGATTTATCTGTTGGGGTTGGGCAAGAGGTTCTAGGGTTTGCCAGACCGATCGAACCAGAGATTCGAGTTCCAAATCCTTGCAATTTAGGCGATCGCTGGGGTTGGTTTCGAGTTGGCTCAGTTCTAACCAGTCTCCCACGAGTTTAATCAAGCGATCGTTTTCTTCGAGGAGGCGATCGACCCACTTTTTCACCGATGGCTCAACTCGACTTTGGAGTGCCTCGACAACAAGGCGAACAGAGGTGAGGGGAGTCCGGAGTTCGTGGGTGAGATCGGATAGCCACCGATCTCGCGATCTCGCGAGATCGGTGATGGGTTGTCGATTTTCCAGAAATACACCGACATATCCATCTGCAAGGGGAAATGTATGGCTGCGCAACGCGAGGGAATCCTGTAGTTTAGGCTTTTCGACATTGGCATTCACAGGATGGAAAGTCCAATCTCGCTGTTTGGGTTGCTGGCGTTCGCGAGTCAGTTCGATGGCTCGATCGAGTTCGTAGGAGCGCACCAGCTTTAGTAACAAGCAAGAGTCGCCAGAGTTCCAACGATCTATTTTCAACAGAGATCGGGCTTTGTCATTGCACCAGCAAAGTTGATTGTCTTCATCGACTTGCAAATACCCAAACGGCGCATCTAGCAGAATTTGCTGCCAATATTCTACAGAACGTTCTAAGTCCTCTCTTTCGTAACGATCGACAGCAATACCTCGGCGTAACTGCGACCAAAGAGACATCGAATCGTCCGGGATAGAGGAATCCAAGCTGGCTAGCAACTGTCGAAGTTGTCGCTCGACCGTAAAGCGCAGCCACAGGAAAAAGCTCATTCCCACAGCGAGTCCCAGTATAAACGTCACGAAGGACATACTCAATATCGAAGGACGCGAATGTTAGTCCTCCTTACTGTATCGGAAGATGAAGTAAACGGATCGCCGACCATCCCAGATCTCGCTCGGGTAAAAGCGATCGCCCAAGAGATTGATTTTCTCGGCTCCGCCCCAACTCAACCGATTGCTTATCGTCATTTCTGTGGTGGAGTACAAATCATAACAATCGACCATCAAAATCTCGATCGTCATTAGTTTAAGATTTTTTAATTTGTAATCCAGGCAACGGTCTGAAACTATTTTTTATTCTAAAAATAAAATAGATCTATGCTGCTCTAATTATTTAATTCAACAATTGGAAAGTAATCTCGTGTTCGGATGCTTTGTTTTTTAAGAAAATATTTTTCATTGGGTCGTAAATTGAGTTCGATAATGAAGTTCGATACACAAAATAAAGGTGATTTTTAAAGTTTGCCGACCCTGACAAACTTCAGTCTATTTACGTACTCCAGAACTTCATTAAGCTTGGATAAACAAAGCAAACATTATTTAAAGATTTTATAAATAATGTTTTGAATCTCTAAAAGTCTGCTAAATTTCTAGCAAAGTTCAAATTCAGTAACGTCGATTGACTTACGTAATAACACGGATATAAAAACTATATTCAGTGATATTACTGAAAAGAGATTTCAATCGTCGCGAGACCTCGCAAATAGTGATAAATTGCTACTGATGCTATCTGCCATCGTACTTAGCATCGACGTAACCAATCTCTTGAAATGGTGTTAAGGTCGCCAATTGGTTGTTCTTAGTTCGAGCAATTTGCCAGAGTTCTCACTATAGATATTTGAGGGAGCATCGCAAGTTAAAAAAGGGAGTCAAAAACTCGCGATCTCCAGCTACGATACGGGGTACGATTCGCAATATCTACCATTCGATCGCGACCCAAAGAAATAAAGCAGTCGGCCAGGATGCAGATTTATGACTTGCTACCAACCCTTTCAAAAACTTTACCCTCTAAGTTTATTGGCGAAATCTATCGAGCGTCAGTATCGGGGAGGATTGCAGGTCTATGACGGATCGGTAACTTGGTTGGTTTATTTAGAGAGTGGAGGACCGATCTATGCCACAAATTCGATCGAGCCGTTCGAGCGTCTCGATCGCCACTTATGTAACCTGACCCCCCAGGTTCCAACAAGCGTGATGCGGGGACAAATTCGATGGCTATTTGGCTCGCCTCAAAACACTCCGAGCGATCGACCTTCAGATTACAAGGCAATCTGCTGGTTAGTTCAAAATCACTACCTAAATGCCGAACAAGCGGCAAAGCTTGTCGAAGCGATTGCCAAAGAAGCCATCGAGACGTTACTATCCGTGCGCGAAGGGGCTTACCAATTCATCGAACTCCAAGACATTGCCCAATTACCTAAATTTTGTCAGCTCAACCTCAAAGATTTAGTCAAAAAAAGCCCCCATCGTCCCGAATCCAAGCCAAACATAAGCCTAACGGATCGACCGGGGACTTCGTTTGCATCTCCCCAACTGTTTCTCGAACCCCATCGGTTGTCGCCTCCCCAGCCTACTTCTAGCGCACCTCCATCGGTTCGGCATCACCCGCACTCCAGCCGCCCCCCCACACCCGCAGAGCAGATCGCATCCTCGACTCCAACCCCCGT
>NZ_JADEXN010000292.1 GCF_015207075.1 Zarconia navalis LEGE 11467 | reverse complement strand
GTTGGATGGTTCGTTCGGCTTGTCCGGCATAGCCACCGCCAAACAGATTGAAATGGTTGAGAACGTGATAGAGATTGTAGAGCGGTTTGCGGCGCTCGTAACCCGCATCGAGAGACCACGTGTCGTTATAACCGCGATAGAACGCACTGGAAAATCCACCGAACAATTCTGTCATCGCCAAATCCGTTTCCCGATCGCCGTAATAGGTTGCCGGATCGAAAATGACCGGTTCTCCCGTTGCCGTTACTGACGCATTTCCTCCCCATAAATCGCCGTGTACGAGGGAAGGTTGCGGCTGGTGTCCGGCGAGGAGTTCGGGAATTTTCTCGAGGAGGCGATCGCCTCCGTTAAAGTGCATCCCCTTTCTGGCGGCGAGTTTCAACTGATAG
This sequence comes from Zarconia navalis LEGE 11467, assembly GCF_015207075.1. Classification (GTDB taxonomy): domain Bacteria; phylum Cyanobacteriota; class Cyanobacteriia; order Cyanobacteriales; family Geitlerinemataceae; genus Zarconia; species Zarconia navalis. Next base: position 6,328 of record NZ_JADEXN010000292.1, on the reverse strand, counting down.
CCAATGCGATGGGTGGCGAAAAATTCCGCCCAATCTGCCGTCGGGGGATTCATCTGGGGTGTGGAACCGATGGTGTTGTTGCGATCCCAGCCAAATCGATCGCCCTTTCCCTGACGGTGCATTTGGGCTAGTTGCTGCCCCATTTTTTCCCAAATATCAGCACCGCCGCCTCCATTCAAATCTAGCCATTCCAAAACGATGTACGCCGAATCTGCCGCCGTTCCCCAGCAAATGGGTTGGGGAACCCGAATCGTCTTCGTCTCCCACATTTGCCGTACCCCCAAAGCTTCTGCGGCAAACATTTCCACTTGCGAAGCACTGTTGAGTTTGACAAAATAAGTCTGTTTGCCATCGGAAATCGCATGGCCGCGATTGATACAACCGCCACTCACCGATTTGCTGTTGACAATTTCAAAGGTTTCACCTGTAGTTTCTGAAATTTGGGCGGAGATCGTTTTCCACATCAGTCGATCGTACGAGTAGGGACTCGATCGATTTTATCGGATATCTAACACATCCTAGTGGCGTGGCAGCGATTTACAATTTTTGATTCGATGTAAAAATCTGTCGTCATGCATTTTAAAATTCTTCTGATGTGCGCGCTATAATAATTCTGAAAACTTAAAAATAATCTCTTTAAGTTTTTACGATCTGGCTAGCATAAAACCGTAAAAAAAGCTAACGTTTTGAAGTTATAATTCTAGACCCATCTTCGATCGAACTATGACTGTAAAAATGCCCGTTAATCCCATCTTCAATCCAGGTGGGGACGATCGAATTGAAACGCGATCGATTTGGTTTGGTGAAACCACCAATTTAATGCAACTCAATGACGTTCGCTATTCTTGGGCGATCGGGTTGTACCAACAAATGCGGGAAAACTTTTGGATTCCGCAAAAGTTAGACCTAACACAAGATGTTACCGACTACTGGAATTTAACCCCAGAAGAACGAAATGCCTACGACGGTATTTTGTCCTATCTGACATTTTTAGACTCCGTCCAAACCTGCAATATTCCCCACATCAAAAGCAGCATTACCGCACCGGAAGTTGCCTTGTGTATGGCAGAGCAAATATCTCAGGAGGGAATGCACAACCAAAGCTATCAATATATTATCGAGACGGTGATTCCGCCCGATCGCCGACGAATTGTTTACGAATTTTGGCGTACCGATAAAGTCCTCCACGAACGCTGTCAGTATGTGGCGGGTATCTATCAGCAATACATGGACGATCCCACGCCCGAAAACTACTTCGTTTCTTTGCTGGCAGACTTTCTTTTAGAAGGAATGTACTTCTATAATGGTTTCATTTTCTTCTATAACCTTGCATCGAGAATGTTGATGCCTGGAAGTGCGGATATTTTCAAAATGATTAACCGCGACGAACTCAGTCACGTTCGCCTCTTTCAAAAGCTGATTCCCGAAGCGATGCAGGTTTTTCCCCACTCTGTCGAACAGATTTATGAAATGTTCGATGGTGCGGTGCAACATGAATGTCGGTGGACGAATCATATCGTTGGGGATAATATTCTTGGGATTACTGAAGCAAGTACCGAACATTACACCAAATATCTGGCAAATATGCGGTTGCGATCGATCGGTTTGAATCCCCTTTATCCCGATAAAAAATATCAGAAGAGTCCTTATACTCATCTCGAACGGTTCTCCGATACCAAAGCCCAGGCACACACCAAAGCCAACTTCTTTGAAGCGAGTGTTACCAGTTACGTGATGTCGTCGGGTGTGGGAGGCTGGGACGAAATTTAACGTTGCCATCGCTAGGCAGGGGTGCATCGGAGGCAACGGGAGCAAAAGGTTTAGCTTATCCGATGACTTCTGCACCCTCGATTGTCGATCGATCGCTTCAATAAAAACAATGGGGGCGATCGAGAAATATCCGATCGCCCCATTCGTTTAAAATGTCGTCTTTAACTACATCGTTTCCGGCTGGCTCATATTGCAAACCGCACAGCCACAGCCGAGTTCATCGAGTAGATTGTCTTGCACGTGGGTGACGGGAGCGATCGCTATTTCCGACTGGACGATTTCACTGTCCATGCCATCGGCTGGCATGGCAGACGCAGGATTCGCCGCCATTAGAGTCAACGCTAAAGAACTAGAACATCCTAATGCAGTCAGCAACTTTGTTTCATTTTTCATGATGTCGATCGATGGTTTGAGGTTTAAATATACTTAGCATAGCAATTCTATGAATAGCGCCTTACTTGCGGTTACGATGTTTCTTCCAACTGCGACAACCTCAATAAAACCAGATCGATGGCAAATTTCAACCGTCTAAATTGGCGATGGCTGGTGTGGGGATTGGCGGGTTCCGGTTCGATCTTCTTCCTCGCGATCGCCCTTCTGTTCTTCCAGCCTCGGTGGCTGCTATCGATCGTCAGCGCGATCGCGCCGGGTGCGGTATATTTCAGCGATACCGACGAGCGAATCGTCGCCCTTACCATTGACGATGGCCCCGATGCGATCGCCACGCCCAAAATCCTCCAACTCCTTGCCCGCTATCGATCGCGCGCCACGTTCTTTCTCATCAGTTCCCGAATTTCTGGCAACGAATCCCTCGTCATGCAAGCCATTCGAGAAGGACAGGAACTGGGAAACCACCTCACCGAAGACGAACCCAGTATCGATCTTTCCCCAGAAGCGTTTGAAGCCAACTTACTCGAAGCCGAAGCCGTCCTATCCCAATTTGCCTCCCCCCGCTGGTTACGTCCGGCATCGGGGTGGTACAACTCGCAAATAATTGCCACCGCCCAAAAACACGGATACCGGGTTGCCCTCGGTTCCATCTTTCCCTACGACACCAATATTCCCTCCGTCCAATTTGCCGCCCATCATATCCTCACCAACGTGCGTCCGGGGGATATCATCATCCTCCACGACGGCGGCGACAGAGGCGATCGCACTGTATCGGTTCTCGAGATCGTTTTGCCCGAACTCCAGCGCCAGGGATACCGTATCGTCTCCCTATCAGAACTCTTGCCCCCTCCCGCAGATTAGTTAGGACATTCCTAAATATTAGAAGTAAAAGCCTCTCACAGTCTACTGTTCCCTGTTCCCTGTTCCCTGTTCCCTAGCGCTATATAGAGTAAACATTTTGGTTTTTATAGCGATCGCCCCATATTGAAATGCTCAAATTCTCTCAGGACTCAAGGGGTGACGCTTCGAGCCGTTCAATTTGTCTAAACCTCAATTAATAAGTGCGTACGGGGATTTCGAGGATAACTTCCGTGCGACCGGGAACGCTATCGATCGAAATTTCACCGCCGTGAAGATCGACAATAATTTGGTAACTAATCGATAATCCCAAGCCCGTTCCTTGACCGACAGGTTTGGTGGTAAAAAATGGATCGAATATTTTATCTTGAATTTCTGGTGGAATGCCGGGGCCGTTATCGACGATCGAGATGTAGATCGATTGTTGTTTGGGGTTAGGAATGGCAGCGGTGGAGATTGTAATGACTTTCTCTGGATTTTGAGAATGTTTTAAAGCTTCGATGGCATTATCGAGAAGATAGAGAAAAACTTGATTCATATGTCCGGCATAACATTCAACGTCGGGCATATAAGCATAGTTTTTAACAATTTGAATTTTATCTTCAATACGATTTTTGAGTAATAGTAACGTGCTATCGATACCTTCATAAATATTAACGGGTTTTTTCTGGGCTTCATCCAGCCGAGAAAACGTTCGTAAAGAGACAATTATTTTGTGAATTCGATCGGCTCCTTCTTTCATCGAAAGTAAGATTCCCGGTAAATCTTCCCGAATATAATCGAGTTCGATTTCGTCTTTAAAATGCTCGATTTCGGTAGGAAGTTGAGGAATTGTGAGATCGTAAAAGTCGATTAATTTCAACAGATCGAATGCATATTCGCTCACATAAGTCAAGTTTCCATAAATAAAATTGACGGGGTTATTAATTTCGTGGGCAAGTCCCGCCACTAAATGACCCAGTCCTGACATTTTTTCTGTTTGAATCAGGTGAGCCTGAGTGGTTTTGAGCTTGGATAAGGTTTGCCCCAGTTGTTGGACTTGACTTTGGGTTTGGGCGTGAAGGTGAGATTGGGTCATGGCGATCGCCAGTTGATTGGCCACCGATCGCAATAAAATTTGCTCGCTGTTGCGCCAAAACCAACCGGTGGCGTGGATGCAAATGAGGTATCCGGACTGATGGTATGACGGTCGAATGGGAAGCACGGTATAACTGCCAGCTTCGAGCGCCACGTTTCTGGCGGGAACATCGAGATCGATGCATTTGAGGACGATGCGATCGCCCTGTTGCAATTGGGACTCGAAATCCATCGGGACGGCAAATTGCCCGAGACTTTCAGGTTTGCCTTGTCGATCGCATTCCCAGCGAATATCGAGAATATGCTCTTCGGGAGAATACCAACCGAAAGCCGCTCGATCCAAACTTAGGAGTTCAACGAGTTCTTCAACGGTCGTGTGGACGATGCGATCGAGTTCCAAAGAAGCGTGAATCCTTGCTGTTAGGCGATCGAGCAATCCTTCCTGAGCTGACAGAGAGCGGTTTTTTTGCGCCGAGATAACTTGTCTGAAGGCAGAACCGACGGCAAATGCGAGTAACATTCCCAAGACGATTGCCAAGAGGTTCAGTCGCATCAGTTGCGATTCGAGATAGCGGACGGGAATCACCAAAGCAATCGACCAATTTGCCCGTTGAGTGGGTTCGTAGGCAACGTACACCCACTCCCCGTTCAGTTGCAGCCGCTCGATATTACTGCGTTTGCCAATCGCTTGCCGCGCGATTCGCTGTAGACTGGGGTCTGGAGATTTGAGGAGAGTGGTTTTGTTCCAGCGTTTCTCGGGATCGACGATCGGCTGTCCGACTCCATTGAGAACGAAAGCGTAACTCTGCGTGCCGTATTTTAAGCCCTCTACCACTTCTATCAGTGGCTCGATTTCAAGGGTTCCAGCGATAAATCCCGTCGGCTGCTGGTTTTGGCATGGCGCTGTACCGTTCGCACACCCCACGGGAACTGCGATCGTTACTTGGGGAACGCCAGAGACAAAAGAAAATCTGGGATCGGAAACCGCTACCCATCCTTGAAGTGCTTTGCGAACGGTTTGGGAATTCAGAGAGTATCGGTGGGTTGCGTTAGTTGCATTCGTGGAATAAATAACGCCCTCTAAATTGCCCAAAGCCAGATCGAGCAATTCTTCTGAATAAACCACTTCACCATTTAAGTAAGATGCGATCCCAGAGCGATCGAAAGTACGGGATGCAGGCGTGCGGGCGATGGCTTGTAAGGTTGCTTGATGGGCTGCAAACCAGACATCGAGGCGATCGACCCCTAGACGAACTTCGAGGACGATATTTTGCTCGAATCTGTCGAGCGTCAATTCTCGAGCGAATTGATAGCTGGAAAAGGCTACAATCGCGATGCCAACGATCGCGCCTGCCGCTGCAAGCCAGATCGAGAGCTGACAAGGTCGCCATCCCTGGCGAGAACGACGCTGCCAAAACCGAATCCATCCCTGCCATTGTGCTACCATCACGCTTTACCATGTTGCGATCGGCAATATCTTGTCGCCCAACGGGAAAAGCGTGCTGAATGACCCATTACAAAATTCAGACTCATTTTGACTGCGATTCGTCGATTTTTACCGCGCGATCGCTCGCTCGATTTTTAAGGTAACTTCTATTTTCGAATTCCCAATTTCGTCGAATCGGAATCGAGAATTTCCGACTTGATGGGATGACAGCGCAGGATCTCTCGAAGATCGCGCCCTGGAAACGATCTCTGCGCTCCGATCTCTTTTGGGTTTGGGATCTCAGAACAACTCCACACCCTCAACCTGCTGTTGAAGCTCGACTTTAGCCCGAGCAGCCTCACCACAAGTACGCGGTGTGGGGAAAATTTTTCCCGGATTGGCGAGTCCCTTGGGATTGAAACAATCGCGAACCCACTGCATCGTATCTAGGTCGGCGGTGGAGAACAGATTTGGCATATAACACCTTTTATCAGTTCCAATACCGTGTTCTCCGGAAATCGTGCCTCCGACTTTGACACAAAGCTTGAGAATTTCACCCCCCACTTCTTCCACCGCTTCGAGAGCGCCTTCGACAGAGCGATCGTACAGTACTAGGGGATGTAGGTTGCCATCCCCTGCATGAAACACGTTGGCAATCCGATATCCGCTGCGTTCGGAAAGAGCCTCGATTTCTTTGAGAACGTACGCGAGTTGAGAGCGGGGAATCACGCCATCTTGCACGTAGTAATCGGGACTGATATGACCGGCAGCGGCAAAGGCGGCTTTGCGTCCCTTCCGAAGCTTCAT
>NZ_JADEXN010000291.1 GCF_015207075.1 Zarconia navalis LEGE 11467 | reverse complement strand
GTGCCCCCGTTTACTCCGAAAACGCTCGAGAAGGTCTCAAATCCCTACGCTACGCCTTAAGTTTTAAAACCCAGCTTTCCCAACCCGAAGCCGTTAATAAACCTCGATCTCTGGCCGGGTATACCGTCTTAATTGACCAAACTGGAACGATTTTAGAGCATCCTTTTGCCGATCGCGTGGGGAGCAATATTTCCCAAGAGGAAGATGCAGGACGATTGCAGCGTTTAATTGATAATGCCAGAGACGGACACCAAAATTTTCTGCATCTATTTTACTTCGATGACAATCGCGAAGAACTTCTCGCCGGATATACGGCGATTTCTTCCCCCGTCACCCAAAGTGAAGACCGCAAGTGGATCGTTTTGGCCGTCACTCGCCTCGATAGTGCTTTAGCCGCACGGGGCGACATCAGGCAGGTGATATTTATCCTCGTGCTGGGGTTGTTTGCGACCAATCTGTTGGCAACCCTGTATATCGGTCGTGCAGCGGCCCGTCAGGTGGAACAATTGGGGGAATATGCTTTGAACGTCCAATGTAGTTCGACACCCCAGGCGATTCCATCCAACTTTGCCATTCGAGAATTCAATCAACTCTCCGGGGCACTCAATACCATGGTCGAACGGCTCAAAGCTTGGGCGGAAGAATTAGAGTCGGCTTGGCAGGAAGCCAAAACAGCCAATAAGCTCAAAAGTGAGTTTCTGACCACGATTTCCCACGAACTGCGAACGCCTCTCAACGGCATTCTCGGATCGATCCGATTGGTAAAAGATGACTATTGCGACGATCGCGATGAGGAATTGGAATTACTTCAGTTGGCTGACGGTTCCGCCATGCACCTACTGGGAATTATCAATGACATTCTCGATATTTCAAAGATCGAAGCCGGTCAGGTGCCCGTTACCATCCAATCAGTAGACCTTCAAAAAGTTCTCCAACAAACCATTGCCTTGAAGCGCCCGGAGATCGAAGCCAAAGGACTTGTCTTAGAGATCGTACTGATGGAAAACCCCGTCATGGTACAAGCGGATGCCGCCAAACTCACTCACGTTCTGGGAAATGCGATCGATAATGCCCTCAAATTTACCGATGCGGGCAAGATTTCTATTTCCACTCGTATCGAATCCGTTTCTGGGGGGGATTCGGAAACCCCCGATTACCGATCGAATGCGATCGTCTGCATTCAAGATACGGGCATTGGCATCGATCCCCAATACCACCACAAACTATTTAAACCCTTCGTGATGCTCGATGGTTCCACAACCCGAAAATCCGGCGGAACGGGTTTGGGACTGGCAATTTCGCGTAACTTGATGGAGTTGATGGGTGGGACGATCTCCTTGCACAGCGATGGAATCGACCTGGGAACGACCGTCGAATTGAGTCTGCCCGTCTCGACCCAAAGTCAACGATTGTTTGGGAAAATGGACTGAGACCCTGGCACTGCCAGTGTTTTGCAATTGCTCTGAGACGATCGACTGAAGAGACTTTACTCTTGGCAACCTTAACTTTCTTTAATACTCTCGAACTCATAGAGTCGGATAGGAATTCTCGCACCCCCCTCAAACTCTCCTCTGTAAGGTAAAATTCGATCGGAGATCGATTGAGAAAATATCCCCGTTCGTTATTTTGCCCGCCCATGACTCAAACAACTCTGGTTACTCTAGTCTTGTATCTTTCCTTAATCGGAACATACCTAGTGGTGTTGCCCTTGGGACTGTATTTCTACATGAAAAATCGGTGGTACGTCGCCAGTTCCATCGAGCGACTCATCATGTATTTTTTCGTGTTTTTGTGTTTCCCCGGTCTCTTGTTGCTCTCTCCATTTCTCAATTTTCGACCGCAACCCCGTCAACTGGAGGGGTAGTCTTTTTGGCTCCACACTGCCGCGATCTCGCGCAATGGCGGTCGTGCAAGTGTGACGCTCGGACGTGAAATTATGCGAAGGATCGATGTCATTGGAATTGGCTTTGGGATATTTCTCCTTGGGGGCTTACTATACGCAATCTTGCAAGCGATCGGGTTGGATCGTCTCGATGCGGGGATCTGGAGCCAGGTCATCTTAGTTACGGTGTTGGTGGGTTGGCTGCTGAGCTATATGTTTCGGTTCGCTACCGGCGGTATGACTTACAACCAACAACTGCGAGATTATGAGGATGCCGTGTTGCGCAAGCGCCTCGACGAAATGACTCCAGAGGAACTCGAACGACTCCAAGCGCAAATTGAAGCCGAAGAACGCGCGTCGGCACGATCGAATCCAGAACGAGAATAACGATGGTGGTATCCGTTTCAGATTGTTTTGAGTCTTTGCGCCGTCAGGGTCGGTGCGCTTTAATTCCCTTTATTACGGCCGGAGATCCGGATTTAGAGACAACAGCCGATGCCTTGCAGGTTCTCGATCGCAGTGGGGCAGATATCATTGAGCTGGGAGTCCCCTACTCCGATCCCCTCGCCGACGGACCGGTGATTCAAGCGGCAGCGACTCGCGCTCTAGAACGAGGTGTAAAACTAGATGACGTACTCGGGGTTGTTGCCAAAATCAGCCCGAGTTTGAAATCGCCCATTATTCTCTTTACCTACTACAACCCCATCTTAAATCGGGGAATCGAAACCTTTTTGCAACAAATTTCCACAGCGGGCGTTCGAGGGTTAGTGGTGCCGGATTTGCCCCTAGAAGAAGCACGAGCGTTGATGGATTTGAGTCGGCAATACGGAATTGAGGTGGTGCTGTTGGTTGCCCCCACCAGCCCCGAAGACCGAATTCGGACCATCGCCGATCGCTCCCAAGGCTTTATTTACCTCGTCAGCGTCACTGGAGTTACCGGAGTGCGATCGCAAATTCAGACGCGGGTTAAAGATTTGCTCGTCCAATTGCGCCAAGTGACCGATAAACCCATTGGGGTCGGATTTGGAATTTCGGGTCCCGAACAAGCCCGCCAAATTCAACAATGGGGTGCAGATGCGGCGATCGTTGGGAGTGCGTTCGTCAAACGGTTAGCCGTCCCTGACAAGACCGCCGGATTAAAGGCAATCGAACAGCTTTGTCAAAGTTTGAGCGATGCGGTAAAAGCACCAGCCCGTTAACCTTGGCGATCTTTTGGGCGAACCGATATTGGTTCGCCATATTCACCTCCTCACTCTACCCGCTCTGGTTGAGACTTCCAGAGCATCTCATAAAATGGCAGTCGCCTCTAGATTACTCATTTCTCAATTAGAAGTTAGCTCCAACCGCCCGATGGCGATCGTCATCGGGGAAAGGGGCAAAACAAGCGGCGATGGTTCACCAGAGATCGGGTCTCGTGCCAGGAATATCGGATGATTGTAGTTCCCCCCTCAATTCCAATGGATCCTGACGAACTTCTCGCCCGCTCTGCTGACGAGCTTTTGGCTCGATCGGCCGTCACTTCTTTGCTCGAACGATATGAGGCTGGAGAGCGAGAATTTGGTGCGATCGACTTGAGCGAAGTGCATCTGAGTAATGTCGATCTGTGCGGAATCGATTTAGGGGATGCAGATCTCAGTCATGCCAAACTCTATGGGGTCAATCTGAGTCATTCTAATCTCAGCAACGCCAACCTCAATGGTGCCCAACTCTATGGCGTGAATCTCTACGGGGTCAATCTGGGCAACGCCGATCTGCAAGGGGTCGATTTAAGCGATGTCAATCTCAGTTATACCAACCTGAGCGAGGCGGATTTTGCACAGGCTTACCTGGGTGCGGTGAATTTGAGCGGTTCCGACCTCTCCTGCGCGAATTTCAGCCATGCGAATCTCACTCAGGCGAATTTGAGCGAAGCCGATCTCTCCTGCGCGAATTTCAGCGACGCGAACTTAAATCGAGCCAATTTGACCTGTGTCACTCAAGAGTTTAATGAGGTGACCCTCGATGCCCCTCGACAGTCGATCGACTTTACCGGAGCCAATCTCACCTGTGCAAATCTCACCCAAGCCGATCTGAGTCATGCAGATTTTCGCGGGGCCGATCTACAAAATGCGATTCTGGTGGGCACGAAATTAATGAATGCCTTTTTAGAAAGGACCAATCTCTCGGGTACGAGCCTCGATCGCCGTCAGAAGATTATCGAAATTCAGAACTCTCAAGAGTGCGCGGCCCAAACTCCCATCCAAAATCGGTCGTTGATCCAACAGATTGCCATTCTGCAATCGGAACTTAAACGTCAGGAGATACCTGCTGAAGAAATCCAAATGGATGGCTCGAACGCGATCGCCCCATCAGATGGCAACGGTAATCGTTGGGCTTGGGAGCAATTGCAATTGAGCTCGATCGCCCAGGTAGAAATTGCCAAAGCGCTCGATCGAGCCAATCTTCTCTTTTTTGGCAACAGCATCGCGCGCCTCGATCTCGGTGGCGTGCGAGGGAGCGAAACTGAATTGGGCTTTTTGGTATTTAACCGAGTTTCAGTCGTACCAACTTTTGTGAGATGGGGGATTTTAGCCGTCGATTCTCCCTTGGACAAACATGAAGATCGAGAGAGCGTCGAGCCAAATCGAGATATTTATTTCGAGCGGGGAGGAGTTCGGATTTATCGATTTCCTTACCTTCAATGTTTACAAACGCCCGATCGGGTGGTTCAAAAATTTATCGAACTGCTAGCACTTGGAAAATAAACTCAAGTTTGGATGACGACTAATATAGCAGCAAGCATTCAGCTCTCATGCCGTATGCCATCGGCTAAACCAAGCGATCGATCTCTTGGAGCTTTTTAAGATGTCCTAATACATTTGCGTCGCGATATCTAAAAAAACAACAGGTGTTACTAAATATTGCATTTACAAATTGAATGTGAAACTCGACTCTCATTTTTATGACTTTGAAATGATATGTCTAACCCTTTCTAAATTTTGCCTGTTACCTGTTGCTTGTTGCATTTTTACTCAACCCAGTCTCACGTCTCCTATAGAAACGCTAGATAATGTTTCTCGTCTCACTTGCCAATCTACGCTCGGGAAAAAGAATGCACCGTCCAAAGCAGTTCATCCAATCGGGGGAAGTCAGATCGGATTTGGTTGTTTATGCTAACTCTAAAAGCACGAAAGAAAGGGTTATGTCACAATTGTTACAGACCAGAATTACAAACTATTTGGTCGCACAAGCCCAGCATGGAGATCTGTGGGCGATAGATATTCTCCGTCAATGGGAGCGAGAAGTAGAGCAAAATATCCAATTTGAAACAGGATTGCTCGGTAAAACCCAAAACCTGCAACTTACATCCGATCGTCTCAATCGATCCGCCGACTCGGAATTTCAATCCGAAATGTCGTTCCCAACTCCGGTTTTGAGATACAGCTAAAATGCCCTCCGTGCTTGTCTACGACGATCTGATAACTAATCGATAAACCCAACCCCGTTCCTTTGCCAACAGGCTTTGTCGTAAAAAAGGGATCGAATATTTTCTTCTGCACGGATTCGGGAATTCCCATCCCATTATCCGCAAGCTCGATAATCGCAACCGGCGTTTTCGAGTCGGGTTTGGCTTCAACAAAAGTTCGTAGGAGAATTCGACTGATATCGGGGCTAGCTGCCGACTTCTGGCATTGCTCGATCGCATCGATGGCATTGCTTAGAATATTCATAAACACTTGATTGAGCTGTCCGGCATAGCATTCCACCAAAGGTAAGTTACCGTATTCCTTCACCACTTCAATTTCCGGGCAATCGGATTTGGCTTTGAGCCGATGTTGCAAAATCAATAAAGTGCTATCGAGTCCTTCGTGCAGATCGACTTCCTTGAAGTCTGCCTGGTCGAGACGAGAAAAACTCAGCAAAGATAGAACGATCTGGCGAATCCGATCGACCCCAACCTTCATCGAAGCGAGCATCTTTGGCAAATCTTGCGCCAGATATTCCGGTTCCACTTCTTCGATTCGTTCTTCGATATCCGGATGAATTTCAGTGTAGTGCTGCTGGTACAACTCTAACAGGCTCAGTAAATCGGTGGTGTATTCGCGCGTGTGCACCAAGTTACCGTAAATGAAATTCACGGGATTGTTAATTTCGTGAGCCACCCCAGCCACCAATTGCCCCAAACTGGACATTTTTTCGTTTTGAATCAATTGTGTTTGGGTTTGTCGCAACTCTTCTAGAGCCTCAGAGAGTTGCTCTGCCTGCTTTCGGGTTCGGTCGAGTAATTTGGACTGTTCGAGGGCAACGCTCACTTGAGCGGCAATTTGGGTCGCAAACTGGATTTCCGACTCTTCCCAATTCCGGGGTCCAGAGCACTGATGAATGCAGAGCAATCCCCACAACTGTTCCCCTTTGAGAATCGGGGCAATCATATTGGCTTGAATGCCAAATCGAGTCAAAATCTTAACGTAGCAAGGTTTTAATCCGGCATTGCGAACATCGGCTATGGCACTCACTCGACCTTGAGAGTATTTCGTCGCGTAGTTGTCACCGAAACAGCGATCGCGAACCTTTGCGCCCAGTACTGTGGGAAACTCCGGGCTGACATCTTCGGCGACAAATTCACCTTCATTAAACTCAGAGTTGGGATCGAAGCGATAGATCCCCACGCGATCGGTATTTAAAGCTCGACGGACTTCCCGAGACATGGTCGTGAAGATAGTGTTGAGGTCGAGGGATTCGCGGATCTTGGCGACGACGTCAAACAATACTTGCTGTTGTTCTGCGGCCTGTTGCAAGCTCGCGGCTTGCTGTTGAGTTCGCTTTAGTAAGTTGGTTTGCTGGAGTGCGACCCCCATCTGAACGGCGCTCTGTTCGAGAAACTGAATCTCCGAATCGTGCCAATACCGAGAACG
>NZ_JADEXN010000290.1 GCF_015207075.1 Zarconia navalis LEGE 11467 | reverse complement strand
ACTTCGACCCCTGCCAACTGGTGAACGCACCTCCGACTTTCCCCAGCCTCAACCCGGATACCGACCTGCGGACAGGGAGCTTCATCCTCGGCGACGAAAATCCCAACACCCTCAACGGCAGTGGGGAAGCGACCGCAAAGATGGTGGCTTTCGCGGGAAATGACAACCTCCTCGGCAGTCCCGGAGATGATGTGATGTTCGCCAACCGAGGCACGGATGTGGTCGAGGCCGGAGGTGGAAACGATATCGTCTTCGCTGGAAAAGACAGCGATGGGGTTGGCGGCGGCGCGGGTAACGACAGCCTGGCCGGAGATTTGGGGAACGACCTGATTTTCGGCGACGATGGGGAAGATATCTTGTTCGGCAACAGGGGAATCGACTACCTCGATGGCGGTCTGGGCAATGATACCGTTTATAGCGGCAAGGATAACGATGCCGCAGTTGGCGGCGAGGGCGAGGACGTAATCTTAGGCGAGTTAGGGAATGACTGCTTGCACGGACAAGTGGGAGACGACCTGTTGTTTGGCAATATAGGAACTGATTTTCTCTTGGGAGGTGACGGATTCGATCGCTTATTTGGCGGAAAGGATAACGACAGTTTGCAGGGCGAAGCGGGAACCGATATCCTCAGCGGCGATTTGGGCGATGATACGCTCACTGGTGGGGCTGATGGCGATCGATTCGATTTCCGTACTGGCGATGGTATTGATGTGGTAACCGACTTCACCGATGGGGTGGATATTATCGGCTTGAAAGAGGGATTGACCTTTGCGGATTTGACTCTAACTCAGGTGGGTGAAGATACTCAAATTACTGCGACTGGCTTAGTTGTGACGTTGCAAGCCGTGGATGTTGGGGCGATCGATTCTACGGATTTTGCCCTATTGTAAAATTGAGCTTGTCGAACAAGATGGGCAATTTATTTAGTGGGGATTTAACGCCTACAGTCGTTACCGAACTGCCCACCCTACAAAACTAAGCACTTACCATGAGATAGTTATTTTGTCAACCCCGACTCAAAGATTTGTGTTTCGGGGGCGATCGCCTTTTGCAGGGAAGGGCGATCGCTCGAACGTACAATTAGGATTTTTAGCTATATATAAGGGTGTTGTAGCTACAAAATTAAACCCAACCATGTTTTATTAATTGAAAAAATCTTACCACGGCGGTGTAACCCTTGCAAACTCGTGGGGAAATTGGCGAAAAATTGGGCAAAATTTTGAGGGAATTGGGGGCAATGATTTAAATGTCTTATCCGAGGCGATCGAGTCTTGGGGTTATTGGCGATCGGTAGGGGTAGTGCCCCCGTGCCTACCCCGGCGACAAGGGTGTAACCACGGGGGGATTACCCCTACTAGAGACAACTATAGATTTATCGCCGCCTCACACATCCTACGAGATTCTTCTAACGCGCCCGCCCCGATCGCCAATTTTCGACCTGAAAAATGTTAAAATTACAGAAGCAATACAAATATACTTCACAACGCCAGTTTTGATACAAGCGGAAACCCTCGAACTCCTAGAATGGCCGCGTTTGTGCCAGCATCTCTCGACCTTTGCCGCCACCAAGTTGGGTCGGGTTGCCGCGCAGAACCTGCAAGTTCCCACCACCCCCGCAGATAGCCTCGAACTGCTCGCCCAAACTCAAGAAACCTACGGCCTAGAAACCGATGCCAATAACAGCCTATCCTTCGAGGGCATTCACGATATCGGCGAATCCTTAGAACGGGCGGAGTTACAAGGCATTCTTTCTGGGGATGAGTTACTCAACGTCGCCACTACCCTGACCGGGGCGCGGCAGTTGCGCCGCACCATCGACGATCGCGACGAACTGCCGGTTCTGCAAACCTTAGTCGCTGCCCTACGCACCTATCCCGAACTCGATCGCGAAATCCACCGTTGCATCGACGAACGGGGCAAAGTCACCGGTCGCGCCCGTCCGGAGTTGGGAGAAATTCGCCAACAGCTCAAAAGCGTTCGCGATCGCATCTACCAAATCCTCCAACAGATGATGCAGCGTCAAGCCAACGCCCTGCAAGATCGAGTGATTACCAAACGGGGCGATCGCTTCGTCATCCCCGTGAAAGCCGATCGCCAGGATGCCATTCGCGGCATCGTTCACGACACCTCCACCACCGGAGCCACCTTATACGTCGAACCCCACGCGATCGTCGCCCAAAACAACAAACTGCGGCAACTCCAGCGCCGGGAAGAGGCGATCGAAGAGACGGTGCGTCGGGAACTTACCGAGCAAATTGCCGAAGTGCGCGAAGACTTAGAACGATTGCTGGCGATCGTCACCACCCTGGATTTAGCTACCGCCCGCGCCCGCTACAGCTTGTGGCTCGAAGCCAACCCCCCTCGCTTTCTCGATTTAACCCCAGATTCAACCCTGACTTCCCCCATCACCCTGCGGCAACTGCGCCATCCCCTCCTGGTGTGGCAGCACAAACACGAACAAGGTACCGAAGTCGTCCCCGTTAATCTCAACATCGCCCCCCACATCCGGGTGGTCACCATTACCGGCCCCAATACTGGAGGAAAAACAGTCACCCTAAAAACCCTTGGTTTAGCGGTGTTGATGGCGAAAGTGGGGCTGTTCGTTCCCGCCCGCGAACCGGTGGAATTGCCCTGGTTCTCCCAAGTCCTAGCGGATATCGGCGACGAGCAATCTCTAGAGCAAAGTCTCTCCACATTTTCCGGACATATCCGCCGCATCAGCCGGATTTTAGACGCTTTAGAAAGCGATCGCTCATCGATCGACCCACCCCTAACCCCTCCCGAGAGGGGAACTAGAATAGAACCTGAAGAAGCAGAAGAAGCAGAAGCCCAAGAGACGATCGAAACCACAGAACCCCTAACAGAGGAGAACGAAGCAGCAATCTCAACCATCCAACCCTTCCCCCCGTTGGTACTTTTCGATGAAGTGGGGGCGGGAACCGATCCGACTGAAGGTAGCGCCCTGGCGATCGCCCTGCTCAATTATCTGGCCGATCGCGCCGGACTGACGATCGCCACCACTCACTTCGGGGAACTCAAAGCCCTCAAATACGAAGACGATCGATTTGAAAATGCTTCGGTGGAATTCGACGATGTGAGTCTCTCGCCCACCTATCGCTTATTATGGGGGATTCCGGGGCGATCGAACGCCCTGACGATCGCCCGCCGGTTGGGGCTAACTTCAGAAGTGGTCGATCGTGCCGAAACCTACGTGGCACCGGGGGGCAACAGCGATGTCAACCAGGTAATTTCGGGATTGGAAGCCCAACGCCGCCAGCAGGAAACCAAAGCCCAAGAAGCCTCCCAACTTGTCGAACAAGCCGAACGCCTGAATCGGGAAATTGCCGAAAAAGCGGTGTGGCTGAAGGAACGAGAGCAGAAACTCAAGCAAGAACAAGAACACGCCGTCCAACAAGCCATTTCCCAAGCCAAAGGGGACATTGCCAAAGTCATCCGCGATTTGCAAAAAGGTTCGGCAACAGCGCAAGATGCCCAGAAAGCCACCGTCGCCGTCGATCGAATTGCCAACCGCAAACTGCCCTCGCGCAGTGCCCCTCCCAAACCCAAGCCGGGATTTCGCCCTCAAATTGGCGATCGCATCCGCATTCCCAGCCTCGGGCAAACCGCCGAAGTCCTCAGCGAACCGGATAAAGATGGGGAACTCGCAGTGCGGTTCGGCATCATGAAAATGACGGTGAAACTGGTTGATATCGAGTCTCTCGACGGCAAAAAACCCGAACTTCCTCCCAGCAGACCTCCCAAAGCGGCTGCCAAAGCTGCCAAATCGACCCCCGCACCGTCACCGGCGACTGCCCCACTGGTGCAGACCTCGCAAAATACCGTCGATTTGCGCGGCAGCCGGATTGCCGATGCCGAACTGCAACTCGAAAATGCGATCGGCAAAGCCGTTCCGGTAGGAGGGGCGCTGTGGATTATTCACGGCAAAGGAACGGGAAGATTGCGCCAGGGAGTGCAGGAGTTTTTGGATCGTTCTCCCCATATCGATCGCTACGAACTCGCTCAAGAGAAAAATGGTGGGGCTGGAGTGACAATCGCCTATCTTAAGTAAGACGGAATTCAAAGTGATGTTCGAGGAGTATCGTCATTACGATCGGTCATGGATATCGATTGCTACATCTTAAATTTTAAAATCCATAAAACTTGGAATCGGGGAGATCGAAGATGAGCGTCATTCGGGAATATGAAAAACGAGATTTAAACGCATTACTATCTATTTGGGTAGCGGCTTCTGAGGTGGCGCATCCTTTTCTAACCAGAGAGTTTCTGGTGCAAGAAAAAGACAATATTCCTAAGCTATATCTGCCCAATACTCAGACATGGGTTGCCGAAGAAGATGAGCGAGTGGTGGGCTTCATCTCACTGATGGGAAACGAAGTCGGCGCACTCTTCGTCCATCCAGACTACCACCGAAAAGCGATCGGAGGCAGACTGATGGATAAGGCAAGGGAATTGCGAGGTGAACTCGATGTCGAGGTATTTGCTGCCAACCCAATTGGGCGTGCGTTCTATGCAAAGTACGGCTTTGAACCCGTTGAGGAAAAGATTCACGAACAAACAGGCTTCGATTTGATACGCTTGCGATTGTCGTAGAACAAGTCGTGATGCATCTAAGAAGTAGCAGCGAATGAGTGCCAAAGTATCCATTTGCATTGCGATCGGAAACACCGTGCCGGTTGTACGATCGCCTCTCAGCCGAAGGAGAGAGAGGCTAATTGATGAACTTTTAGCAACCCCAGCGGTAATGAATATGCCGTTTTTCAGATATAGATATATACACTTGATTGCTAGCAATATACAGAAAAAGGGAGAAAAAAATGCATATTCGAAAAGCTTTAGACTCCGATTTGAATGATATTTTATCGATAGAGCGTGCGGCATTTGGTGAAGAGACAGAAGCCGAACTAGTCAAGAATCTTTTAAACGATCCCAGTGCCCAACCACTGCTCTCTCTACTGGCTTTTCAAGACGATCGTCCAGTCGGACATATTCTATTTAGCAAGGCACATCTCACCAACAGCCAAAGTCCAGTCTCGATCGCCCTTTTAGCCCCCCTCGCCGTCATCCCCGATGCTCAAAAACAAGGCATTGGAGGTAAGCTCGTCGAACGAGGATTAGAACTTTTATCGCAATCCGGCGTTGATTTAGTCTTCCTCGCTGGATATCCCGAATACTATACCCGTCAAGGCTTCCAATCCGCCAGTCCTTTGGGGTTCGAACCGACCTATCCGATGCCAGAGGAATATCCAGATGCTTGGATGGTTCGAGCGTTGCATCCAGATACGATCGGTTCTGTCTCGGGCAAAGTTGTTTGTGCGGATGCGTTAAATAAACCTGAATATTGGCGCGAATAATGATATCGATCGAGGCGAACGAGTTAGCATTTTGCGATCGCTATTTTAAATGAAGAACAATACTAATCTATTTAAAACTAGCCCTAAAAAACTAAACAGACTTTTTATTTATTCCAAAATACTTTTTTAAAATTACAAAAAAATTAACAGTTCAACGAAACTATCAAAATGATTTCAAAGTATTTCTTATTGTTAATAACAACTAAATATAGCAATTTTTGGATTTATGAGGTACACCCAAATTCTATTCCCCATTCCCCGTTCCCATTCCCTGAACCCAGAAACTTTGTACCTCATGAGTGTGAAAACCGCTATAAAATAAATTTTCTCAATCTTTAAGGCGTGAAATTCTTCTGTCGAGGTGTATTATGAAGCTTGAATTTGTCCCACTGCTACACATTCAGCGCAATCTCTACAACATTCCAAAGGGATCGGAGCGTTTTAGCCATTATCTCGAAACCATGCTAAATGCCGATGCGTCCGATATTGAGTTGCTCCCTTTAGCCATCATGAACCCCATGGGAAAAGAGCGCGTATCCGAAATACTCGATACCTTACTGGCGATGGATGCGGATACGATCGCGGCTCGTGCCATCTCTGAGGTGAGCGATCGATTCGATGACGTTCCAGGTACGTTTAAGGTGGGGTTAGTGCTGGCTGATGATTTCATGGGAGGATGGACTAATCGTTACACCACCGAATTTAGCGCTCGCTTTGAAATCCAGCCCAGTCTCAAATGGAGTTGGCTCAGTGGCGTGTTATGGACGAGCGAAGTTCCGTCAGTCCAAACTGTCCGCCAAGAGACATTAGCAGCAGTCTATCGCGCGGTCTACATTCAACGGCATGGGTTTGCGCGTACGTTGCAAGAAATGCTCGATCGAGAAGGATATACGATGGCAATGGCAGATTGTCGAGAGCCGTATCTGGACGCAGAGGATATTGCTTACACTCGCGAAATCATCTCCCCTCACCTTTTGAGTCGAGATTATCCCACGGCGATGGTGTGCCTATTTGGCGATGGAGCAGCTCGTTCTCTAGGATACAAGCCGATGGGTTTAAGCGATCGGGCAGGTTTGGCACTGGCATTACATGAAGCGCGGCAGAACCTGGCAAACTCAAAGTAACACCTTAGTTCGACACTTCGACACGGGCAATAACAGAATACGCTCAAGGGGTAAAAACCCCTGTGAACTCTGGCAGAGCAAGCTTTTCTGGTTTCTACCGTCCAAGACGAAGAGAATTTTGAATGCGGAAGTGCCCAAGCGCGGAAAAGGCGGAAAAGAGAGATGGGGAGATAGATGTTATTTATGACAGGTTGCAAAAACATAGACCCTACAAAGAGTCGATCGGAAAAAATATGACAAGCTGCAGGAGTAGCGCCCCCATGCCTACCCCGTTTATATCGGCTGGGGTCTACTTCATGA
>NZ_JADEXN010000289.1 GCF_015207075.1 Zarconia navalis LEGE 11467 | reverse complement strand
CGATCGAGGATTTCCGGTCGGGCTTTTCCTTTATCGTTCCTACCGTAACTGAAGGTATTTCGATCGCGCCAGGTTTCTCCCAATTCTTCTCCCGTTTCCCAGTTTCCATCCACAACGCGATCGTTGACTAGAGAACCAAAATCTCCTGCCGGATTTGAAAATAATCGCGCCGAAGCATTTTCGATTCCTTGCAATCGTAATTCTAATACGTGTTTGCGAATGAAGTTTTGCGTTTCCGCTTCCTCTGCATCCGCCGCCCGCTGAAATAAATCGTCTAGCAGTTCGATAATATTGACAAAACTATCGCGGAAAATACCCGATAGATTGGTCAAGATATCAATTCGGGGATGTCCGACTTCTTCAAGAGACTTTAACTCGTAACGAACGATACGTCCCGTCCCCTCTTTTATCGGTTTCGCCCCCACGAGTTCTAGTAGAATTCCAATCGATTCCCCTTTTGTTTTAATCGCATCCAATCCCCACAACATTACGGCCACCGTTTCAGGATATTCGCCTTGTTCTTCTAAATGTCGATCGATGATTTTACGCGCAATTTCTTGACCTCGAAGATATGCCGCTTCTGAAGGCATTCGATAGGGGTCGAGGGCGTGAATGTTACGTCCTGTAGGCAACACTCCAGGCCCATCCCGCAGCAAATCACCGCCAGGCGCGGGGGGAATATATTCACCATTCAACCCTCGCAGTAAATTCGCCATCTCCTCAGAAGTTTTGAGGAGTAACTTACGGATATTTTGAGCTTCTTTAATAAGATGTAAAATATCTGATTTTTCTTTATATAAACGCTCTTGGTAAGTTTTCAAAAAATCTGTATCGTTCGCAGCGATCGCTCGAACTGCTTCTGGAGGTAATCGATTCTCAAAATACGCACTCAAATAGGATTCGAGTCGATCGATATTCGGGACTTCTCCTAACACGTGCAATCCAGAAGAAAATAAACGCTGTTCGACTACTTGCAAGTATTCATAGACCTTGACAAAATAGCGATCGAGTGAATCTTGACTGAAAAGTCGCGCATTCTCGGCCGTAAATGCAATACCTAATTGTTCGGCTTCTTCAAACAAACAGTCAGATTCTAATCCCGCATCGACAATTTTTTGACAAATGGCTTCTTTGAGTGCCGAATTCTTTTGCGAATCTTCGCGATATTCTGAAATTAAATCTCGCAACGCTAGCAGTTCTTTATACAACCCCGCCCGTCCGTAAGGGGGAACGTTGTGAGAAATTAAAACGCCATAGCCTCGACGTTTTGCTAACATCGATTCTGATGGGTTATTGGCTGCGTAAATATAGAGATGAGGTAAATCTCCCAACAAAATATCCGACCAAGAATATCCCGTATTTCCGAGAGGAGAACCCGGTAGCCATTCCACCGTTCCGTGCATCCCAAAATGGACGATCGCATCGGGTTGATATTCATTTTGCAGCCATTTATAAAACGCAGCGTATTGAGGGTGGGGCGTTAAATCTCGCTCGAACATCAACCGCATGGGGTCGCCAGAAATTCCCAGAGGGGGTTGTACCCCAATCCACAAATTACCCAGTTGTATTCCCCCAATTTGTAACTGGTCGCCGTAGGTTTTAATTCCCGTTCCCGCCAGCGATTTCCACTGCTTATGGACGCGAGTTTTTAGTAGATATCCCAACCATTTATCTAAGGTTTTTACATTCACCGTTGTTACGTTCGGTGGGACGGGTTTTCCATGGGATAATTCCACCGGTTCGGGATAAGTTTCATCGGCTTCTTTCACCTGGCGAATTAATTCTTCTCCATCTTCAGGAATATCGCCCACAAGATACCCTTGCGCTTTTAATGCTTGAAGAAAATTGATGAGCGATCGCCCTACATTTAAAAGTGCCGCCGTTCCCGTTGCCCCATATCCTGGCGGAAAACCATATAAAATGACTGCAATTTTGCGTTTTTGAGGAGGGGTTTGTCGCAGAGAAATCCACTTTTTCACCCGTCCAGTTAACCGTTTGACGCGATCGGGAACTAGATAAATATCTTCCCCCACTAGTCCCCCCAAGGGAACTGGATCGATCGCCCCATCAAGTTCTGGCAATGCATATAAAACCACACTTTGCAAACCGCCAATTCCTTGCCGCGTCCACGAGTGAATATCTTGAATCAGTAGCGGTGCAGAAACAAAATAGGGTACGTTCTTCGCCCTGAGAATTTTAACCGCTATTTCCGTCTGTCGTCCCGCTTCCATAGACCCTGCCGGCCCGCCAACTAGAGGAAACCCAATCGTCGAGACGATCGCATCTACTTCTACTGCCTCGGGAGATAAAGATAGTATTTCTTTAATCTCCTGCTGTCGCTGTTGGGCTTCGTGGGCCGAAGTCATCCAATCTCGCACGGCAACATGACCTTCTACCCCATTAATAAATATTGGTAAAGGTGTTAATCGGGCCGCTTCAAAATGGCGAATTAATTGGGGTATATAAGACTGTTGGGTAACAACATGTTTGCGATACAACAAAATCCCAACAACCGGTGTTTTATCGAGACTTCGATTTCGATACCATTCTAAATATTGCTTGGGCGATTCAAAATATCCCTCGCAATCTGGATGCAACAACCCCATATTCGGCGTTTCGATCGCCGGGGGAATTTCTTCAACGGTTAACTCTAGGTACTTTTGGGCGATCGTCCAAAACATCGCCGCGACGTTTTGGGTTCCCCCCGAATTCCAGTAGCCGTAAATAATCAGCCAGTTGCGCAAATCTTGCACCTTTTTACCCGGCACGAATTTCAGTAGTTTGGGCCCGGTTTTCAGAAAGCTGATGTATCCGGCAAGTTTATCCTCTTCCCGCTGGCTGGTAAATTTGCCGAGGATGAATTTAACCGGTTTGGGCATTCCTTTCGGCTTGTCGCCGATTTTAAAAGTCCCAATTTGCGTCAAACTCATCAATTCCAGTGCCGACTCGAATATGAGGCGAATGGGGATATGCTGCACTTTCTCGCGCAGCCAGATGACTCGATCGTAATCGAATATCAAGCTGGCAAAGAATACCGAAGCTTCTTGCAACGCGGCTGCTACGGTATCTGCTTGAGTGGCGAGGTCGCGATCGCTAAATACTCGAATCTCCAACTCCGGACAGCTAGAGGTCGCGAATTGGGCTGCTTTGCGATACAAATCGGCATTAAACGATTCAAACCCAGCAATCAGTACGATGCGCTTCATATCCCCAGCCTGCGAACGTCCTATTCGATCTTAGCGGGGAGTTGGGGTCGTTTTACCCCCAATGCAAAAAGTTGGGTCCAAGTAAGCCGAACCCAACCTTTCATTATCTTTTTCGTATCGCTGAGGCGATCGATGGCTACACCAAAGCCGGTTCTAGCAACTTAACATTCGAGAAGCCATATTCCGTTTTGACTGTTTCGCCATCTACTTCCGTTTCGATCGTGCGACTGGTCAGAATATAGTAATCGCCGACTTTCTCGTAATTATCTTCAAAAACGCTGCGTCCGCCCTTGGCTTCACCCGTTTCGGGATCGTGATAGATGGAGTCGTAGCGGTGGGATAGGTAGCCTTCGCCAGTATCGTGGCTGCTGAAGGTATGGATGGTGACGACAACACCGTGGATGTGGCGGTGTACCATGCACACTTCCCGATCGCGCAATTTATAGCGATCGCCCTCGGATTTACCCCCCAAAAGAATTTCCACGGCCCCGGTTTCGTCGGTTTCACCCAAACTGAAGGTATTCTTGCCGTGGGTCTGCTCGAAGCTGCGGCGGATTCGGTGAATCGCAATTTCCCACAATTGATTCTGAATTTCCTTTTTCGCCGACTCGTCGGAGATTTCGAGAATGTCTGCTGAGAGATCTCGGTTGACGCGCGCTTTGGCCGCGATCGCTTCGCCCGATCGCTTCAACGTAATATCGGTCGTATATCCGGGAAAGCTTTTGTCCCAGGTGTAGCGGTTTTCGTAAGCTTCGCGCATTAGCTCGCGAGCGTCGATGCGGTCGGTCATGCCATTCTCCTTACTCATCGCGATTCTGGATTGCCGAGGCTGGCGAATCAAATGAACTCCCCCTATCCTATCGATCTCCCCGTACCAAGACAAGGGTCGTTTGAAATTCTTCCGATCGACCCCACCTCAACACATTAGGCATCAGCTCCAAAATTCAATGGAAATAAATTGAGTTGCGAGATTCGGTACATCTACTGATGTCAATCCTATAGTCTAATAAGCCAAACTAGAACTACAGCAGGGCTTATAAATCGAGTGTTTGCGTGCTGGGGGGGGGTAGGTTGTGCTAGCCTGCTATTTTTACAAAATTTCGCATCGCGTCTTGAGTCCCCCAAAAGTTACAGGCTAATTGTATAGCAGTTCTCGTACGAGTAAGGTGCACCCAACTATCGATGTCGGGAAGATAAGGAAATCGCGAAATCGCCCTTTTGATAGACGCTTTATCCATACGAGAAATGCTATATTTCAATCTGAAATCCGGATGAGTTCACCCTTTTTTTTCGGAAATCGTTCTGAAACGATCGCCGTACTAAAGAACTTAGTATTGAAAATTTTTGACAAAATGTACATAAGATATACATCAAATTAAAACAAAATAAAGTATGCTCGTCAGTACAGTACGGAAGACAAGCAACATTTATTCTTTATTAACGTCATAAGATATCAAGTCAAACGTAAACCCAACCAATTCAAACACATGTTGACTTCCATTGCTCCAACGTACCGAAAACTTCTAGATCGAGATCCAGATACAGCCGGTACTGATTCCAAGACTTCATCAAAGCGTCTCTCTCTCGGCGCAATATTTGGTGCCAGTCGTAGTGGTACAACCTGGTTGGGAACTCTTGTATCGAGTCATCCGGAAGTTGCCTATCGGTTCGAGCCATTTCATCGCTTAGCAAAAACTCAACCTGAAATTGGTAAAAGTTTAGAAATGATTCGATCTCCTCAATTATCATCGAGTCAGAGGTCGCAGCTATATCATTCCTTACTGCCGGCATATCCAGCCATCGAAAAGCCGCCTTTTTTCAGCAAAAACTATCAGACTCCCTTAAGTTGGGGACGAGCGGCAACCTGGCCGATTTCGCGCAGAATGGCACTAGCCGGTCACCTCTTTAAAAAGTTTTATACCCCCAACACGGCTTCGACCAATACTCCCACCCTGATTTTCAAGCAAGTGGAAATGGTTGATATTATTGCTCCCTTGCTTCAACAAGTTGAAGTACCGGTTGTTTATCTGATGCGTCATCCTTGTGCTGTTGTGTGGTCTCGCATTCAGGGTCAGCAGAAGGCGTTGATGCCCCAAGGTCGAGCCCAGAAGCTCGATAATATTTTGAGAGACTGCTTTCCGGAGTTAGCCGAGCAGTATGCCGGAAAATTGCAAACAACCGCCCAAAAAGAAGCCATGCTGTGGCGAATCGACGTAGAAGCTGCCACATCGATCTGTGAAGAGAGTCCGAAAGGATTACCGATTTTCTATGAAGACTTGGTGGAAAATACCCTACCTGTCGTGAATCGGGTATTCCGTCATTTCGGCTTGTCCCTAACCCAAGAAACGGTATCGTTCATCGAAGACAGTACCGATAAAACCAGCAAAATGGGGCAAAAACGAGGAGAAATCGGTATCGATCCCTACTTCTCCGTGTTTCGGAATTCTCAGGTTGCTTGCAACAAGTGGAAAAAGCAGATGCCAGCAGAAGATCGAGCGCGAGTGATTGAAATTGTCCGAGATAGCAAACCCTTTAAAATGGCTGCAAATCGGGGATTTTGGTCGGAATGAGTCGAGCTGAGTGATGAGGGGCGATAAGGAGCGATCGCAAACTCGCGCTTGTTGTTAAGCTTTCTTGTATTTGTTACAAAATATAAATAGACGATCGATCGCTCGGTTTTCGTGCCGAGCGATTTGTTTGTTTGCATTCCCCATTCCCTCATCCCCACCATGTCTCTCTCCCCGATCACTGCACCGACTCCCGAAGCCATTCCCTTTCTAAGCTGGAAATGGCGAGGATTCGATATCGGCTACCAAACCCTCGGCGATCGAGGGCCCGCTGTCGTGTTAGTCCATGGTTTCGGCGCGTCTACCCAACACTGGCGCAAAAATATCCCCGTTCTCGCTCAGACTTGCCGCGTTTGGGCGATCGATTGTATCGGTTTCGGGAGATCGGCTAAACCCACGCCGGGACTCGAAATCGAGTATACCTTTGAAACCTGGAGCGCTCAAATCGCCGATTTTTGTCGGGAAGTTGTCGGCGAAGCCGTATTTCTGGTGGGAAATTCCATCGGTTGTGTCACGGCGATGCAAGCTGCCGTCAGCTATCCCGATTGGGTGCTGGGTGTGGTGCAGCTCAACTGTTCCCTGCGCCTGCTCCACGATCGCCGTCGAGAGCAACAACCCTGGCTCAAACAAATCGGTGCGCCTCTGCTACAAAAGATGCTCTCAGTCAAAGCCATCGGTCAGTTTTTCTTCGATCGATTGGCCACCCCCGCCACAGTCCGCAAGATTTTGCTGCAAGCCTACAAACGCGCTGATACCGTCACCGACGAACTGATAGACCTGATTCTGCAACCGGCCCGAGACACCGGTGCAGCGGACGTATTCGTGGCTTTTACCCGCTATTCTCAAGGTCCTTTACCCGAAGAACTCCTCGATCGATTACCCTGCCCGACGCTGATTTTATGGGGAACTGACGACCCGTGGGAACCCATCGCCCTGGGACGGGAGTGGACGCGATTCGAGGCTGTCGAAGATTTTATTCCCCTGGATGGGGTGGGACATTGCCCTCAAGATGAAGCCCCGGAAC
>NZ_JADEXN010000288.1 GCF_015207075.1 Zarconia navalis LEGE 11467 | reverse complement strand
TACTGACAGACTGCTCGAAGGAGCGATCGCATGGCGTTTATCGACGTCCCCGGCCGATCCGAAACAGGTTTTGAAGCCATCTTCTGAAGGGATTTTGCTTCACTGGGAAACTCGCTCGGACCATCTCACCCCCGGTGAAATGCGATCGCTCGAACGCCGCCCTTGGGTCACCTATAGTGCGATTTCCCTGAATGTCTTCTTGTTTGCCGTGGAAGTTATTCTCGGGGGTAGCCAGAACAATCAAGTTTTGTATCGTTTAGGAGCATTAGTCCCCGAAGTTGTTTGGGATGGGGAATGGTGGCGATTGTTGACGGCCACGTTTTTACATTTTGGGTTCTCACACCTGGCGATGAATATGTTGGGTCTTTACATTCTTGGAACCTATGTCGAATTAGTCTTGGGGACTCGACGATATCTTGGCATCTACTTCATCAGTGGAGTTGGGTCGATGCTGGCGACAACTCTTTTAAGTCTTTGGCTCGAACCCAATTCGGGAGTGAGATTGGTGGTGGGTGCCTCGGGAGCGGTGATGGGTCTGATTGGGGCGATCGCCGCAATTTTTTTGCAAGGATGGCAGCGGTCGAAAGTACCAGCCGCCCGAGACCGTCTGCGCACCATTTTATCAATTGTCGCCGTGCAAACGGTTTTCGATTTGATGAATCCTCAAATTTGCTTTGTTTGTCATGCTTCGGGAGTGATTCTCGGTTTTTTAACCTGTTATTTTTTATTGTGGATGAGGCACAAGTGACAGTGGATATTTTCGCGATCTCTTGCCCGAGATATATCTAAAAATCAATGAAAAACTCATTTTTTATTGATGCATATCGAAAAATTCAAGTTTTTTAAATCAAAAAAATACTTGTAAAATCAAAAATAGATTTAAGTCGAACCCAGGCAGTTTACCCCTAAAACAAGATTAGCGAAGAGGAAAAAAGATGCGCGATCCAAATCGTAACACCCGACCTCGAATAAGTTTTCGTGCGATCGTATTGTCGTTAACCGTTATTTTTTTGCAGTCCGTTCCACCGGTACGAGCACAAAACTCATCGCTTCAACGCGATCGATCCGCTGCGAATCTAACCTCTCCCATTATTCACTTCGAACCAGCCAACGATGATTCGGCAGACAGAGACGGTGACTCTCTCGGAGGCGCATCTCGTCCGGCAACTCAAAAATGCCAGCAAGATACAGCCTATCCACTTCCGATGACACCATTACTGCCAGATTCGAGTCGAGGGCTAACCGTTGCGACCCACCCCACCTTCTTTGTTTACATTCCGCCAACATCAGCACCGAAAGCCTATTTCATCATCAAAGATACAACCAACGATCTCGAAGTTTATCAAACCATGCTGCCCCTGACTCAAACTGCCGGTGTCATCGGCATCGAGTTACCCGACTCCGCACCGCCATTGGAGGTCGGCAAAACCTATCGCTGGTTCGTCGGATTACTGTGTCAACCCTCTCAAACAGATTTACCGATCGTCGAAGGCAATATCGAACGAATTGAACTCGATAGCGAACTCACGGTGAATGCTTCCCTTGAAGAGCAAGCCGTATCTTATGGTGCCTCGGGAATTTGGTACGATACGATCGAGCGCGTCGTCCAATTGCGACAACAACAACCGGATAACGAAATGCTAAGCAGAACCTGGTGGGAACTATTAGATTCTGTCGGACTCGCAGAGATCGCAATTCAACCCATGTTGTAAAAGATCTCACACTGTTAAAGCCATGTCATCAATTCGATCGAAAGCCTTCGAGCAAGTCACTCAAAACGGCTCAAAACTCCTAACTCGTCAGGAAGATACGATGAATTGATGACAGGTTCTAACCACGAGCTAGAGCGACCGTAGACCGTCAGCTTAAAACAAACCTCGAATGGGACAATATAAAGATTGAGAAACTCGTCGAGAATTGAAAAAACGATCGCGAGCAATTGCCGCTCTAGCTCGTGCTTATCTGTAGTATTCAAAAGCTGTAAGCATTCAGCTTTTGAGACCTGAAACCTTCTTATGAGTTCTCGCAACGTTTTGAAGCACTTCATTCCCGATCGATCGGGCTTCGTTAGAGCTTGTGACGTTTAGTAATACAAAGCGACGTTACTCGTGTTATTTGGTTGGACTTAATGCGATCGAAGCTAAACATTCTTTGTCGGTCTTGGTTTCCTATCCTCATTACCACACCCGCCGTTGCCGGTCTCACCATCTCAATTCAAATGACGGGCTTTTTCCAGCATTTAGAATGGGCGACCTACGATCGCTTTTTTTTCCTGCGACCCCTCGAACCTCAAGACGATCGCATTACTCTAATTACCATTGACGAAGCCGATATCCTTCACATCGGACAGTGGCCGATTCCCGATTCCACCCTCGCCCAACTCTTACGAACCCTCAATCGTTACCAACCCGCTGCCATCGGTCTAGATATCTATCGCGATTTACCTGTCGAACCCGGTCATCAAGCCCTCGTCGAGGTGATGAAATCGACATCCAACTTGGTTGGAGTTGAAAAAGGACTTGGGGTTTCCGTCGGCCCGCCCCCCATTCTCAAGCAAGCCAACCGCGTGGCTTTAGCCGATTTGTTACTCGATGGGGATAGCAAAGTTCGTCGCGTTTTGCTCTCTCACTCCAATTCCGATGGAGAAATTCAGTTTGGATTGGGAGCAAAACTCGCGTTGCTATATCTCCAGCAACGGGGCATTGCCCTCGAAGAAATCGACTCCGAAAAAAAGCACTATCGCTTGGGTCGCTCAATTTTCAGACCGTTTTCCGAAAACGATGGCAGTTACGTCCGCGCCAATGCGGGGGGCTACCAGGTGTTCTTAAATTATCGGGGATCGAGCGATCGCTTTCGTCGTGTTTCCCTCACGCAAGTTTTAAGAGAGGGAATCGATGCCCAGGCCGTTTCGGGACGTGTTATTCTCATTGGTTCGATCGCCCCGAGCCTCAACGACCTGTTCTACACCCCTTATAGCAGTCGCTTCTTCAAAACTGGGCAACCCAGTCCGGGGATGGTCGTCCATGCAAATGCACTCAGTCAAATTTTGAGTGCCGCTCTCGACGGAAGACTCCTGATTCGTTCGGGTTCGGAACCTTTCGATTGGATGTGGATTTTATTGTGGTCTGGGATCGGGGCTAGCGTTTGTTGGTGGTTGTTCGATATCGACCCGCCCCATCAAACAACTGTCCGGATCTGGTTTCTGCGGGGGATCGTCGCTATGGCGATCGGATGCTTGCCAATTTCGATCGCTGGCAGTGCCTTCATGCTGGGATGGTGGATTTGTACGATCGCCCCACTGTTTGCCCTCGCTAGCTCCGCAACGGCAATCGCTGGGGTTCGCATTCGGCAATTACAACAACAACGCTCCCAACTTGCCCAGAAACAACTTCTGTTAGAGCAAGCCAAGATCGAAGCAGAAGTAGCATCCCAGGCGAAAAGTCAGTTTCTAGCGAATATGAGTCACGAGCTGCGCACGCCGCTCAATGCTATTTTGGGTTTTACCCAGTTAATGAGTCGAGACTCTAGTCTCAACCCGCAGCAACGGGAATACTTAAACATTATCAACAGCAGTGGCGAACATTTATTAGAGCTGATCGATGATGTTTTAGATCTAACCAAAATTGAAGCGGGGGTACTCTCTTTTAACGAGCACAGTGTGGATTTTTACCAGCTTGTCGATCTGTTAGATTCCATGTTTCGTCTCAAAGCCATCCAAAAAAACTTGCAATTTATCGTTCAAGTCGATTTGGATGTTCCTCAGTATATTAAAACTGATGGCCAAAAGCTGCGAGCCTGTGCGATCAACTTACTGGGAAATGCGCTCAAATTTACCGAGCGCGGTAGCATCGCGCTGCGGGTTTCCGTGGCGGGAGCACTAGACGCGAAGGAATCTCGTTCGCCTCGTTACTTGGTGTTTGAAGTTGAAGATACCGGTCCTGGAATCGCATCCGAGGAACTCACCTACCTGTTCGATCCCTTCGTACAAACCCAAACGGGTTTGCGTTCGGGAGAAGGAACGGGTTTAGGTCTAGCGATTACCCGTAAATTTGTGGAAGTGCTCGGTGGCAAGATTACCCCCAGCAGTAACCTCGGAGTGGGAAGCACTTTCAAGTTCGAGATTCCCATTATTTTGGCTCGCCCCGATGAAATTTCTTCCCCATCCCAGGGACGAGTGATTGGCTTAAAACCCTCCCGATCGACCTATCGCATTGCCATCGTCGATGATACCGATCGAAACCGCCTCCTCCTAAGGCAACTCCTCGAACCGATCGGCTTTGAGGTGCGCGAAGCCCAAAACGGACGAGAAGCGATCGATTTGTGGGCAAGTTGGCATCCCCACCTGATTTGGATGGATACGCGAATGCCCCAAATGGGTGGATTAGAGGCAACCCGGCAAATTCGAGAGCGAGAGAAAATGGAACTAGCCGCAACACATCGAGAGCGAACGGTGATTCTCGCCCTCAGTGCCAGTGCCTTTGAAGAACGGCGGGGGGAAATTTTGGCGGCCGGTTGCGATGATTTCGCCCACAAGCCCTGTTCGGAGGCGATCGTCTTTGAAAAAATGGCTCAATACTTAGACCTGCGATATATTTGGGAAGACTTGCCCCAGCCGAGTCCATCGAAGTCCGGTGGGACTGGTGAATACCAACCTTCGGCGATCGTTCGAGGTCAACTCTCCCAGATGCCTCAAACCTGGGTGCGATCGCTCGATCGGGCGGCCAACGAAGGTGATGAGGAGCGCGTGTGGGAGTTAATCGATGAAATTCCCCAGCAGTACGATCGCCTCGCAGAAGACTTGAGGGCACTAACCCACGACTTTCGTTTGGATGTTATCTTACGACTGGCTCGATGGGTCAATTGACAGTGGTTAATTCTCTATTAATCGCTCACAGTGCTAGAGACCGAACTCCGACTGCTCCCGCAAAGAGCGGTTGTCGAAAGCATTGCCGCCAGGAGTTGTTCGGGAACGACGGAAAATGGAAGTCGGTGAATATCGGAGTCGGAGGCACAAGCCACTTGTGCGGCGTGCTGCAATTGGGTCAGAGAAATTTCCCCGAGTCCGAGATCCCAGAGAGTTTTCGGCAAGCCGATCTCGTCGTAAAATTGCAATAACTGTTGCCGTGCCGAGATGGCAAGTTGGTTGCCCTGGCACAGTTCTTCTAAGCGTAACTGCACCAAGATACCGTAAGCCACCTTTTCACCGTGAAGAGTGCCGTGGCTGGCGAGTAGATGAGTTAAACCGTTATGAACGGCGTGAGCGGCAACGGTGCGACACTGCGCCCCTCCGAGTCCGCCGATGACCCCGGCGAGTAATACCGTGGCATCGACTACTTCCTGCCAGATCGTACTCCCCGGTTCCGCTAGGGCTGCGGTTGATTTTTGCAAGAGTAGATCTCGCAGGACTCGCGCCTGTTGTACGGCAGCGACGATGGTGGTTTGCTCCAAATGACCGCTACTGACTGAGGCTTCGTACCATTTAGCCAGGGCATCCCCAATACCAGCCACTAACGTCCGTTGGGAGGCCGTTTGAATTAAATCGTAATCGAGGATGAGTAAATCCGGGCATTGTTCTAGTGGTACGTCGTACAAAAATGCACCATCGGAAGAATAGACGTTAGAAAGAGCCGTCCAGGCAGCGCAGGTGGCTGCCGAAGTGGGGATGGTCGCCACGGGTAATTCGCCGCGATGGGCGAGGAGTTTCGCCGCATCGAGAGCCTTGCCACCCCCCATACCGACAATTACATCAACTTCGCCATCGGTGACAGCTTGTTGCATTGCCGCTAAACCGGCTTCGTCGCAATCCCTGCCGTAGGAGGTGAGGGTTACTTGAAGTTGCTGTGCTTCGAGAAGCGGCTGTAGGCGATCGCGAGCTATCTGTAGAGTCCGCTCGCCCGCGACGATTAAAGGACGCTTGCCCAAGCGGGCGATGGAAGAAGTGGAAGAGGCGATCGCGCCGCACCCTCGAACGACCCGAGCGGGGGCGATGGTCAAGGGGTCTAAGATGGAAGTCGTTTGAGTGGAAAATTTCGATATAGATGAGCCAGACATATGACTAGGGGCGCGTAAACTACCAACGACTGAATATTTTAGATTTTAGATCTAAGATTTATGCCTACCGTAAATTAGATGCGCGAAAGGGGCAAATTCATGGAAACTTTCGAGTCGGACGATCGGGCGACGGTCTAGAACGTTCCTCAAACCCGGATCGGATTGAATTCACACGGGGTGCGAACTTCGATTCTTGTTTTGGGAAATCCCGTCACTCTATCTTCACCAGTCTTCTGCGATCGTTTTCAGTCTCTGCTTCTGAGGATCGATTCGGAGGAATCGAGCAGCTCGAAAGTAATTTCAAGAGTTTAGCCTTCCCGGCTTCCCTCGCGATACTGACTCGCCGAGCGTATGGCGCACTATAACGTTTCCCAAGTCCAGTTACTGACGAACCATCGATTATTTTGCCGGACGAGTTCGTAACGTACGAGTAGGTTGCTATCGCCTCCCCCAACCTGTTGACCTCCCTGGAGGATCGTTTCGGCTTCCCGAATCCGGGCTTCGACAAAAGCTTTGTTTTGGGCTGCTTCATTGCTATCGACCGAGACAATTTCAACACCGTGCTCGTACTCGACATCGATGCCCTCATCTCGCGCGCTTGTCGATCGTTGTTGCCAGTCTTCTAGAGCGGGGCTGGCTAAAATATCCGATAACTTCTCGATTTGGTGCTGCGATCCCATTGCCGATTTTTTCGTATTCAACCAGGTTTCGAGAATCTGTTTTGCCAGCGCCTCATCCATCGAACCCGAAAGTTGGGGGGAGG
>NZ_JADEXN010000287.1 GCF_015207075.1 Zarconia navalis LEGE 11467 | reverse complement strand
GTACGAGTATAGCGGTGCTACGGCATTACAACTCGGCTCGACTTATACGAACGGGCAAGTCTACGGTTTGGGGACGCTGAGCAAGCCGACGTTGAACTTAGGGAATATTGTCAACCCGACAGAAAATGGAACCAATGGCAGCATTACCCTCAATCTGAACAGTTTCCAAGGTCGGTTAACGGTTCCGTTTTCCCTCGGGGGAACGGCAACGAGCGGCACGGACTACCAGTTGCAATACAATGGTGCGTCTCTCAATGGCTCCTTGACAATTCCCGCCAATACGACGAGTCTTTCCCTCGATATCGTTCCGGTCAACGACACCACTTACGATCCCAACGAAACGATTCAATTTTCCCTCTCGTCGGGTAGTATTTACAATCTAGGAACCACCACCAAGACGCTGACCCTAGAAGATAACGAACCCACCATCGGTATTGCTGTGGGCACGGCTAGCGTCACCGAAGGGGATAGCGGTTCGTTTACCATTACCCTGGATAAACCCGCCCCCCATAACTTCACCATTCCCTACACCGTGGGCGGGACGGCAACGGCGGGGAACGACGGGGACTACGACTCCCTGACTGGGGCGATTAGCGTCGCTCAAGGGGAAAGCAGCAAAACGATCGCGATTAATACGATCGGGAATACTCAACTCGATGGCGACAAAACGATCGCCATTACCCTGGGCAACTCCAGCAACGGCGCGGGTAAAGACTATAACATCGGCACGGGCAATGCAACGCTGACGATCGCCGATAATGAAGTGGCTCCCACGGTGACGATTGCCAGCATCACCGCCCCCCAAGAAGGCAGCACTAAAGCCAAATTCCGCGTCCAACTCAGTTCGGCGGCATTGGGTAACGAAACCTCCGGCGCGCAGCAAGGAACCTACTTCTACTACAACCTCGTAGCGGGGACGGCCACTTCGGGGACGGATTTTGCCGATACTAACGCTACAGCCGGTCGCGTCTTCATTGCCGATAGCGCCACTTCGGCCGATGTCGAAATCGACATTCCCGACGACCTCATCTACGAAGCCGGTGGCGAAACCTTTAGTGTCAATCTCGCCAGCCATCCCACGAACGCGGCCCTCTACACCCTCGGCGGTACTCAATCGATCGATTTCACGATCGCCGACAACGACGTTATCCCGGTTGTCAACCTCGAACGAGTCAACGACCCCGCAGAAGCCGGGGAAGTTGCAGGTCTTTTCAACGTCAATCTGGCAACCGGTGCCCTGGAAGGGGGCGTGAATATCGGCTACGAAGTCGTCGCCGGTAGCACAAGTGCCACCAGCGGTGCGGACTTTGCCCCCCTCACCGGCACGGTCTATATTCCCGAAGGCAGTACGACGGCAGCTATCCCCATCAGTCCGGTGGACGATCGCCTTTACGACCCCAACGAAACCATTACCGTTCGTCTCAAAGATGCCAGTGGCGGCGAACTCTACAGCGTGGGGGACAGTAACGAAATCCAATTTGCGATCGGCGATGACGACCATTTATATACGGTCAATATCCAACCGAGTGCCGATGCCAACGAAGATGGGACGTTAGGGGCTTTCCAGGTCGCCCTCGATCGAATCGCCCACGAAGATATTACGATCGCCTACACCCTCTCCGATACCAGTAGCGCCACCTCCGGAACCGATTTCACCCCCATTTCCGGCAGCGTCACCGTCGCTAAAGGTCAAACCACCGCGTCGATTCAAGTCCAAGCCCTCGATAACCAAATTGCCGAGGGCGATCGCACCTTGACCTTGGCCCTCGATCCTCAGTCTCCCACCCCAGTTATCCAACCCGATAACAACTACCAAGCCGATCCCAGCGCCCAAACCGCAACGATCGCCATCCAAGATAACGATGTCGCTGGCGTGCGCCTCACCGCCCTCGACAACACCACCACCGAGAAAGGGGCGACCGCAACGGTGGAAGTGCGCTTGGAAAGCCAACCCATCGCCCCGGTGACGGTGACGCTGACTTCCGATAACGGCGACGAAGGCCTCTTCGCCAACGGGGGAACCCTGAGTGCGTCGGCTTCGGTGACCTTTGCCCCCGAGGAATGGCAAACGGCTAAAACCCTGACGGTACAGGGGATCGACGACATCCCCGAAGATGGCGATATCCCCTACAACTTGGTTTCGAGTATTACCAGCGACGATACCCGCTACGCCAGCCTCGCCTCTGAATCCGTCAGCCTCATCAACCTCGACGATGAAGGTTTCAACCTGTTAGTCTCCACCCCGAATCCGATAACCGAAGGGGGCAGCACCACCTATACCCTGCAACTGACCAAACCCCCCAGCGAAGACATTCCCGTGGAAGTCGTCGCCGACACCCAAACGGAAGTCAGTCTCGACGGGGTGACGTTTGCAGAAAGTCTCATCGTCAACCTGGCAGATATCGCCCCCAAGGATATCTACGTGCGCGCCACCGACGATACCAAAGTCGAAGGACTCCACAGCAGCACCCTGACCCATCGGATTCTCGACCACGGCGACATCAACTATCTCAAGGAAACAGAAGTCACCCCAGCGGTGTTGGCGATCGAAGATAACGATCGACCCCAAGCCAGTATCGTCGCCGCCGAAGCCGCCAGCGAAGAAGGTCTGGTGACCGGACGGTTCGCCATCGCCCTCGACCAACCACCTCTGGCTGGGGGATTGACCCTCAACTACACCGTCACCGCCGCCAGCGCCACGGCGGGAGAGGACTACACTACCCTCACCGGATCGGTCTTCATCGCCGAAGGGTCCACCGGGGCGGATATCACCGTCAACCCGCTGCAAGACTACCTCGTCGAATTAGGCGGGGAAACCATTACCGTCACCCTCGACGACAGCCCCGATTACACCGT
Organism: Zarconia navalis LEGE 11467; assembly: GCF_015207075.1. Lineage (GTDB taxonomy): Bacteria > Cyanobacteriota > Cyanobacteriia > Cyanobacteriales > Geitlerinemataceae > Zarconia > Zarconia navalis. Next base: position 4,011 of record NZ_JADEXN010000287.1, on the reverse strand, counting down.
CGATGCGGGCAACGCCAGCCAAACCCTCACTATCCACGACGACGATGTCGCCGGAGTGCGCGTCCGCGAGTCGGGGAACACCACCCGCATCCTCGAAGAGGTGTCCGGCGACAGCTACACCGTCGAACTCACCAGCCAACCCGAGGACGACGTTACCATTACTGTGGAGACCGACGGCGAGGTGACACCCGATCGAAACACCGTCACCTTCACCCCCGCCAACTGGAACGTTCCCCAAACGGTGACCCTGCCGGTATTCGACAACCCCTCCGTTGAAGGCGATCGCACCCAAACCATTACCCACACCGCCAGCAGCAACGACGGCCACTACAACGGCTTGGCGATCGATCCGGTGGAGATGGAAATTATCGATAACGATACCCCCGGCATTCAAGTCAGCCAGAGTAGCTTTACCACCCAGGTGACGGAAAACGGGGCGACCGATAGCTACACTATCGTCCTGGATAGCGCCCCCCTCAACCCCGTCACCATCGACCTGGCTAGCAGCGCCAATGCGGTGACTGGGCCGCTGACTGGGGACGTAGAACTGGGCTTCAGCAGCAATTCCCTCATTTTTGACGAAACGAACTGGAACCAGCCGCAAACGGTGACGGTGACGGCGGTAAACGACGATATCAATGCAGGCGATCGCACCGCCACCATTTCCCACACCGTCAGCAGCGCCGATAGCTACTACGACGGCTGGGCGATCGTCGATATTCCCGTGGCGATTACCGAAGATGAAACCACCGGTCTTGCCATTCGAGGGACGGGTTCGCAAACCTACGTTATCGAAGGTTCGGGCAACCCCGACTTTATCGAGGCAACGTTTGCCACCCAACCCATTGCCGATGTCACCATCGCCTTCGACACCGGAGACGACCTCGAACCGATTCCCAATTTAGTCGTCACCCCCGATAACTGGGCGGACACCTTGAATATTCCCGTCTTCGGTCTGCGAGACACAATTTCAGAAGACCCCGAACTTTTCGATCTCGGCTTTACCGTTACCAGTACCGACCTCAACTACGATGGGTTTGAGATTGCCCCAATTCCGGTGACGATCGCCGATGCCCAACTCGACAGCAGCCAAGTGGCAACGGGGATGGGGACGATTCTCGACGAAATCGACGGCTTGCTAACCCAACAACTCAACGCGATCGAGTTACCCCTGGTGGGTTCCCTCGCCGAGTACGCCCCGAACTTCATCGGCACCTTCCGCGATTTCCTGGTTGCCGAACTCGAAGCCGGGGGTCAGGCCACGGCAACCCAGGTGGGCGACACGATCGAAAATGCGATTCAAACGGCCTTCGATAACGTCGGCATCGAGACAGAAGTCGGGGTCGATATCGCCGTCGGTTTGGACGAAACCACCTTCGACATCGGCATCGGCAACACCTACGAAATCAATACCAGTCTCGATGCCGACCTGGGCATTCCCGCCTTGGGATTGGAAGTCGAGGGGGAAGCCATCACCAGTTTCGGGTACGAGTTGGGTCTGGGTATCGGTTGGAATAACGATTTCGGCTTTTTTGTCAATACCGATTCCACGGGGGTCAACGCCTCGGTGGGGGTCGATCTCAACGAAGACTTCAACGCCACCGGAAATCTGGGATTCTTGCGGGTCGATGCGGCCAACAACCCCGACGATCCCACCGGCGCGGGGGTCGATTTAAGCGTTGCCCTCAACGATCTCGATAACACCCCTCAAATCCAATTCCTCGATGCTGACGGTAGCGGGGAGTGGGAAACTGGAGAACCGATCGTCGAACAAGCTGCGGACGGCACGTTCCCGGATTTGCCGGTGTTGGGACGCTTCGACCTCAACAGCAACCGCCAGTACGAGGAGGACGAAGGGGAAATTCTCACCCAAGAGGCCCCCGACGACGAAAACCGCCTCACCCTCTCGGAACTGTCTCGGGATTTCGAACTCAAAGATTTATTCGACCCCACCCTCGAAGCTGGGGCTAACCTCGGTTTCAATGTCGCCACCAGTCTCGAAGGGAGTACGGTACTGCCCCAGTTCCTGTTCGACATCAACGTCGATTGGGAAGCCCTCAGCTATAAAGACGGGACGTTTACCGGGCCGCAAGTCCCGGAAGTGGCCTTCGATAACCTGCGCGTCGATGCGGGTAGTTTCGTCAGCGATTTTGCCAAGCCCGTTTTTGGCAAAGTCAACGATGTCGTCGATCCCCTGCGTCCGGTACTCGACTTCCTACAACAAGATATCCCCTTCTTCTCCTCTCTGGGGGTGGACGAACTGTTTGGTCAACCCCTCGACAACGATGGCGATGGCAATGTTTCCCTAATCGATCTGGTTGCCGTTCTGCCCCAAAGTAAAGTCAACGTCCAACCGTTTATCAGTGCGGTTCAAACCATCGATCGTATTAGCAGCTTAATCGATGAGATTGCCAATACCGAAGGCAATTACGTGGTGGATCTCGGTTCTTTCGATATCGCCCTACCGGATTTGGGTAAAGGGTTCGAGGTTCCCTCTTTTGACGACATTAGCAGTGGCGTAACCAATACGGTTTCGTCGATTTCCCTTCCCAGTACCGATGCAGTGAAATCGGCGCTGCCTAAAGTCTCGGCGCTGCCGGTGGAAAGTCAACTCACCACCTCCACCACCGGATCGCGCCAAGAACTGTTCGACACGATTCGCAACGATAGTACCCTGGAATTCCCGATTCTCACCGATCCGATGGTGGCGATCGATCTGTTGTTGGGCAAGGAAGATGTTTCCCTGTTCACCTACGATCTGCCTGCCTTAGAATTGGGGGCGGGCTTTAGCGCTTCGTTCCCCGTTTGGGTGGGGCCGCCGACGATCGCCCTCAACTTTGGCGGCGACATCGGTGGGGGTGCAGACTTGGCATTTGGCTTCGATACCCAAGGGTTCTACGACTGGTCTCAAGCGAATTTCGATCCCAGTGCCAGTTTCCTCGTGTTGGATGGCTTCTACGTCAGCGATACCGAAAACGCCGACGGGACGGGGGCAGATGTGGACGAGTTCTACGGAACCTTGGGTCTGGAACTGGGCTTATCGGCGGGACTCAATTTTGGCGTTGCCAAAATCGAAGCCTACGCCCAGGGTGGCTTGCGGGGGGATTTGGGCATCGACTTCCGGGATACGGGAGAAAGCGCGGGAACCGCAGACGGCAAAATTCGGGCAATTTCCGAAATTGGGGCCAACATCCTCCAACCCTGGCAACTGTTCAACCTCTACGGCGCGCTGACGGCTTCGGCAGAAGTGGGGATTCGGGGCGAAGTTCTCGGGATTGAAGAAACCTTCTACTCCGTCGATTTCGGTCCCTTTACCCTCGCCGAGTTCGAGTACGGCGAAAATGGTTTCAGCGTCTCCACCGCCTTCGACGGCCCGATTGCCGGGGCGACGGTCTTCTTCGATGCCAACTTCGACGGCATTCAAGACCCCGCAGAACCGTTTACGGTGACCCGCCAGAACGGTGGATACGAGTTGGCTATCCCCTTAGAAATCTACGATACCAACGGCAACGGTCAAATCGACCTGGCTGAAGGTCAAGTGGTCGTCACCGATGGGGTGGATACGGACACCTACCAAGACCAGCGCTTCGATTTCATTACCTCACCCCAGTGGGATGTGGCATCGCCGCTGACGATGCTGACCTTGAGACTCGAAGCCGCGAACCCCGAGACGGTGGAAGCTCAAATCGAGCAGGCGTTGGGATTGCCGACCGGCTTCAACCTCGACGAGGAGAGTCCCCTGGCAGGTATTCGCGCCGGAGATGACAGCGCGGCAACGGTGTTCCGCACCCAAGCGCAACTGCAAAACTTACTAATTTTCGGGGTGAACGGTTTGGTTCCCGAAACGGTGGAGGGAGAGGCAACCGAAAATCTCGCCGACCGCCAGAACCAGGCCGCATCGGCGCTAATTTCCCAAATTGTCGATCGGGTTCGGGGGGGCGAAACCTTGAACTTCACCGACGCGGCGCAATTGCGATCGATTATCGAAGCGACTGCCGCCCAGTTGGGAGT